>DATNEC010000535.1:0-2318 GCA_035606815.1 Pirellulales bacterium | reverse complement strand
CTCGGCATGGGCCGCCGTGACGCGGTCGAGCAATTGTTTGCGCGAAGCGCCGCTCAACAGTTTTTCCAGTCGCGGCCGCAGCGTGTCGTTGCCGATTTGCACCAGCCGATCGAGCTCTTCCAGCAGTTTCTGGACGGCCTCTAAAATCGCCTCCCGCTCGCGAACGCGAAAGTTTTGCAGAGGCTCCTTCGCGGGACCATGAAACGATTGCCAAGCGGCGCGAATCGGCCAACTCACGCCTTGCCCCAGGCTGCGATAAAAGCCGTGGATTTGTCGAGACCACGCGCTGCGGTTGGAGTCCCACCAGGAGCGGATCTCGTCGACCAACAGGCCCGGCGGAACGGTCGGCCAGTGGACGCGGGTCATGTCGGCGGTCGAAAGAGTTTTGGCCGCCGCCGCGAACTCGGCGCTGGCCACTTGCAGCCGCGACAAGTATCCCGCCGCGCCGCGCTCGACGTCCAGCACGCGGCCGATGGCGCCGCGAAAGGTGCGAATCTTGATGGCGTCGAAGTGCAGCCGCGCCAGCTCTTCTCGCAGCGACGAAGCTTCGCCCGGCGGCGCGCGGCCCTCGCACCCGACCGCGTAGAACGGCAACTGCAACTGGGTAGAAGCCGCCCGGTCGTAGGGAATGACGTAGACCAACTCGGGCTGGGCGCCGGTTTCTTCGACGAACGTGGCGAGCCACTGCGGCCAATACTCGCGGTCGCCCTCCAGGTCGCATTGATTGAACACGACGACTACCGGCTTGTCGGCCTCGGCCGCCTTGCGAAAGAACTGTTTTACCGCCGCATCGTTGTATTTCTGCTGCGTCAAGATGGCGATCAACACGTCGGACGACTGGCGAATCTGGTCGGCCCGTTGCCAATTGACCTGGGCGTCGGAATCGATGTCGGGCGTGTCGAGCAACAGCAGGCTCGGCGGCACGTTGGCGCCGACGCGCCAGAACAGCCGGTGTTCGTCTGCTTCGCCCAGGGCATCGTCGGGCGAATGCCAGGGGCGCACGGAAAAGCCTTCGAACAGCTTGTCGAGCGGCGCCTGGTCGGCAAAGCCCGGCGGCGCCAGGCAGACCGGGTGCTTGGTGCCCGCCGCCAAGGGGCTGACGGCGCTGGCCGTCTCGCCGGCCAGATGATTGAAGACCACCGACTTGCCGATGTTCGTGCCGCCCACTACGGCCACGACGAGAAACGGCTCGTCCAGTTGGGCGACCAGCTTGTGTTCGAGCAGGGCGAACCACTCTTCGCCGGCCGGCGGAGCAACGCCCACCGCGGCGGCCGCGGGCGCCAGCGCGCCGAGTGCGCGATACAGCCGTTTGACTTCGTCGGCCCAAGCTTGAAAGTCGACGCTCATGAGCGCCAAAGTATAGCATCCTAGAAGACTTTGCCCTGAAATAGGGGCACAGCCGGCACGGCCGGAACTGAGAGTTGTTGCCGAAACCGATAGATGGCAGTCAGCGTGCCGAGAACTAGGGCCACGTCGAGCGTGAGCCAGAGCAGGGCCCGGATGCTGAATTGAGGCCGGGGCATTCGTGCATTGTAGCTGGCCTAAGCCTACTGCACGGACTGCCGCGCCCCTTGGAACCACCCTTTTTTGACGGCCCGGGCATAAATGCCTGAGCTATTCAGGGCAAACTTTAGCCGGCGGGCTGTTGCTTGGCCCGCTTGATGGCGCCCGAAAGCCGCGATTTGAGCCGCGCGGCGGCGTTGGCGTGGATCACGTTCTTGGCAGCCGCCTGATCGAGCTTTTTCGCCGCCAAACGGAACGCGGCCTCGGCCCCCGGCAGATCACCGCCCGCCGCCGACTCGCGAACCTTCCGCACCAGCCCCTTCAAGGTCGACTTGACGGCCCGGTTGCGGGTGCGGCGGACGAGACTTTGGCGAAGACGTTTTTTAGCGCTGGCGGTATTGGGCATGGTCGGGGCGGTTCGAGGAACTCGGGTTGAAGAAGGCGGAAACTGCGGGTTCAGTTAGACCCGTCATCATCGCGTAATCCCGGCAGTTTGTCCAGCCGTTCTCCCACGTCTTTGTAGCCGAAATCGATGCTGGCCAGCATCGTCAGATATTTTTCGGCCGCGTCCCAGTCCTTCAGCCGGTCCATGGCCAGGCAGCCGGCACGGTAGACCGCCGTTTTCCGCTGCTCGACTTCGCGCTCGCCGAGGGCTTCGACGGCCTGCTCGTAGTTGCTGAGCGCCAATTTGTACTGCTTGATCGACTCGAAACAGACTCCCAGCTCGAGAAACACCAGGCCGCGGCGCTTGGTGTCGGTGCGGGCCTCTTGCAAGACCTTGATGGCCTCTTGAAAGTTCTTGCCGCGGCGCAAAC
>DATNEC010000115.1:0-3118 GCA_035606815.1 Pirellulales bacterium | reverse complement strand
GAGCGCGAGAGTCGGCCGCCCACCTTGGCGGCTTGGGGCGAATTTCACGAAGAAGTCGGCCGATTGCCCGACAAAGAGCGAGAAGTCGTCCACTTGCTGTGGTACGAAGGTCTCAAGCAATCCGAAGCCGCGGAAATTCTGGACGTCACCGAGCGGACCGTGAAAAACCGCTGGTCGAGCGCCAAAAAGCTGTTGCAACAACGGCTGCACCGCGCCGACTGGTTCGATTCCGATCCCGGCGAAGTTCGCGGCGCGCTGCTCGGCGAAGGCGCGGCGTTGCCGTCCGTGTTTGCGGGCCGCTACCGCCTCGATGCGCTGATCGCTGAAGGCGGCTTTTCCCAGGTCTGGCGGGCAATGGACCTGTCGCTCGGCGCGCCGGTGGCGATCAAGATCACCACCCGGCCCGACTGCATGGCCGAGGCGCGTCGCGCGGCGAGACTGCAACATCATGGAATCGTCGCCGTCCAAGACTCAGGACACGAAGGGGATTTTTGTTTCATCGTCTTCGAGCTTGTCGAGGGCGGCGATCTTGCGGAAAAGCTGCGCGGCGGCCCGCTTCCGTGGCGCCAGGCCGTCGAAATCGCTTGCGAAGCGGCCGAGCGACTCGATTTCGCCCATCGACACGGTTTCGTGCATCGCGACGTCAAGCCGGCGAACATCCTGATCGGCGCCGATAAGGCGGTCGTGATCGCCGATTTCGGCATCGCGGTCACCCAGGAGGAATTGCTGCACGAGACCCTGACGACTGCCGGCACGCTGGCCTACATGGCGCCCGAGCAATTGACGACGCCCGTCAAGGTCGATGCACGCACCGACGTTTACGGCCTCGGCGTCGTGCTCTATGAATCGCTGACCGGCCGGCGCCCTTTCCGGGCGGCTTCGCTCGGCGAGCTGCGGCGACAGATTCTCGCCGATCCGCCCCCGTCCGTGGCAGAACTGACCCCCGCCGTTCCTCAAGAACTCGACCGAATTTGCCAGCGATGCCTGGCCAAGCGGCCGGCGGCGCGCTTTGCCACGGCGGACGAACTGGCGACAGTCCTGAAGCGACTCTTAGATTCGTAAGGTTACGACCGCATTGCGGCATCTTGGGCGAACCTTCGCCCCCTTGGCGGCGTCGTTTCCGCGGAGCTATACTGCCGGGCCGATCTTCCGAAACCCTCTCCCTGTGGGAGAGGGTAGGGTGAGGGTTGGATCGTGCGAGCGCAATTCGCCCTCACCCCAACCTTCTCCCGCACGGAGAGGGAGCGAGAAGCTGGGTAAACTCATGACACGCGTTGCGATCCTCGGCGCCACGGGCTATTCGGCCCTGGAACTCATCAAAATCCTGCTGCGGCATCCGGCGGCCGAGATCACCGCCGTCACGAGCCGCCAGGAAGGCCGCCCGCCGATCGCCAGCGTTCACCCCAGCCTCTCCGGGCGGTTGGACCTGCCGCTGGAAGATCTTGGCCCCGCGGAATTGGCGTCGCGGGCCGAGTGCGTGTTCAGTTGCCTGCCCCACGGCGTGACGACGAGCCTCGTGCCGCAATTGCTTTCGGGCAAATGCCGCGTCGTCGATTTCAGCGCCGACTACCGCTTGAAAAACCCCGACGTCTACGAGCAATGGTACGGCGAAAAGCACGGCGACCCCGCGCGGCTGCCGTCGGCCGTGTACGGCTTGCCGGAATTGTTTCGCGGCCAGATCGCCGCCGCCCCGTTGATCGCCAATCCCGGCTGCTACCCAACTTCGGCCATACTGGCCTTGGCGCCGCTCGTGAAGGCGGGCTTGATCGAACCGACCGGGATCATCATCGACTCGAAGAGCGGCGTTTCCGGCGCCGGGCGAACGCCCAAGCTCGCAACGCTGTTTCCCGAGTGCAATGAGAACCTGTCGGCCTACAACGTCGGCAAGCATCGCCACACGCCCGAGATCGAGCAGGTGCTGAGCGCCGCTTGCGGGCAAACGGCCGAGGTGATCTTCACACCGCATCTCGTGCCGATGGACCGTGGCATCTTGAGCACGGCCTATTCGCGGCCCCGCGGCGCCGCAGGCGAAAAACAGGTCATGGAGGCATTACGAGAATTCTACGCTCGCGAGCCGTTCGTCAAGGTCGTCGATCATCTGCCCGGCACGAAGGACACGAGCGGCACGAACTATTGCCACGTTACGGCGCGCGTGGTCCGCGACCGCATCATCACGATCAGTTGTCTCGACAACCTGATCAAAGGCGCCGCCGGCGCCGCCGTGCAGAATTTCAATTTGATGTTCGGCCACGCCGAAACGACCGCACTGGTCTGAGCTTTTGTTAGGATCGCGTGCCGGCGTCGATGACGCAATGTGGCACGGCCGCCCTCGGCCGTGAGGAACCGGAACCCGGCCGAGGGCGGCCGGGCCACATTATGCCGTGGGCCCGACCGTCAATCGAAAATCCCCAATCCAAACTCTAAAATCCAAAATCCACGTCCCATGCCAGTTCCCCAAGGTTACCGCCTCGCAGGCGTCCACGCCGGATTAAAACGCAGCCCGGAAAAGAACGACGTTTCGCTGATCGTTTCCGATTTTCCGGCGACGGCCGCGGGCGTGTATACGCAGAACCTGGTGTTCGCCGCCCCGGTCGGCCTCGATCGCAGCCGGACGCCGAGCGACCAGATTCGCGCGGTGGTCATCAACTCGGGCAACGCCAACGCTTGCACCGGCGGCCGCGGCGACCGCGACGCCCTACGGATGGCCGAGTTGGCGGCCCAGACGTGCGGCGCCCGGCCCGAGCAAGCGCTCGTGCTATCGACCGGCGTGATCGGCAATTTCTTGCCGATGGACAAGATCGAAGCCGGCATCCGACTCGCCGCGGGCAAACTTGCTGCCAGTGAAGAATCGCTCGTCGCCGCCGCTCGCGGCATGATGACGACCGATACGCGGCACAAACTCGCCGTCCGCAGTTTGCAACTCGCCGGCCGCACCGTCCACATCGCCGGCATGGCCAAAGGGGCAGCGATGATCGGCCCGCGGATGGCGACCATGCTGGGAGTGGTTCTGACCGACGCCGCTCTCGCGCCGGCGGCGGCGCAGCAGGCCCTTTCGGCGGCGGTCAACGACAGCTTCAACTGCATCAGCGTCGACGGCCACATGAGCACCAACGACACC
>DATNEC010000496.1:0-4785 GCA_035606815.1 Pirellulales bacterium | reverse complement strand
CCGGTTGTTGCTCGTCCCACCCAGCACTTGGATCGCCTTTAACGCAGGCGCTGATCTGCACCTTATAGCTTGAATTCGACGGACGGGCCGGCAAATGCCAGGCCCCGCCAACTCTTGAACGGCTTGCCGACGCGAAACGGGGTCGGAACATTGCGCAAACATCCACCTCAGAGGCCACCCGCGTCGGTCCTGGGCCAGGCCAGCCGCTGATGCCCGGGTAGGGAATTTACGGTTTCGATCCGTAGGTCGAAAACCACTTCAAAATGTACTGCGTTTTCATCATCAGCCGGCTCGGTCTCTGGGTAATATTGTGTGAAGCGCCTGGAACGCGGACCAACATGGCGTCCACCTTCCGAAGTTTCAACGCCTGGTAGAATTGCTCCGCTTCCGAAATGGGCGTGCGGTAATCCTGCTCGCCCGTAATCAACATCGTAGGCGTGGTCACGTTTTCGACCAGCGACAGCGGCGAGCGGCGCAGGTAATTTTCGGCGTTTTTCCAGGGAACGCCGGGAAACCAGTAGTCGTTGAAATACGGATAAATGTCGCTAGTTAAGGCGAAGCTGTACCAGTTGATGACCGGCTTGGCCGCGACCGCCGCGCGAAACCGGTTCGTTTTGCCGACGATCCACGCGGTCAGAATTCCGCCGCCGCTGCCGCCCGTGACGTAGAGATTGTCGGCGTCCACGTAACCTTGGCTGATCGCCGCATCGACGCCCGACATCAGATCATCATAATCTTGCGCCGGGTACTTGTGATGAATCAGATTGCAAAACTGCTCGCCATATCCCGTGCTGCCGCGCGGGTTCGCGTACAGCACCACATATTCGGCGGCCGCATAGAACTGGTTCTCGGTTGCAAAGCGGTTGCCGTAGTTGGCGAACGGACCGCCATGGATCTCAAGAATCAGCGGATACTTCTTCGTCGGATCAAACGCCGGCGGCTTGACGATCCAGCCCTGGATGCGTCGGCCGTCGGCCGACGATTCGAACCACAACTCCTCGGTCGTCGCCAGCGTACGTTGGGCGAATAAATCGTCGTTCAACCGGGTGAGCCGGCGGATCTCTCTTGAATCTTGTTCGCCGACAGCGACGTCGGCCGGATGGTCGGGCGTCGATAAAGTGAATGCGAAATGCCCGCGCCCGTCAGCCGAGTATGATCCGCTGGCATAGGGCCGGTCGAGCGTGACGCCGCCGAGGTTTTCGGCCAGCGTCGATACTTTGCCGTCAAGCGTGACGAAGCCCAGCTTCGTCGTGCCCGTGTCGTCGAACTGAAAGCAGAGCCCGCGGCCGTCGCGGCTCCAGTCGGGATTGGAGACATCGCGGTCGAATCCGGTCGTGATCTCGCGACGGTCGCCGCCTTCCCGGTTCATGATGTAAAGCTTCATCGTCTGATGGCTCAGCTTCTCGTCGTCGTACCCCAGCCACGCGATGCGCCTCCCGTCGGGCGATACGACCGGATGCTCGTCCGGGCCCTTACGGTCGGTGAGCAGCTTGAGCGAGCCATCGGCGACGTCCACGCCAAAGATGTTCGTCTCGCGCGGATCATATTCCCAGTCGTCGTTGCGATTCGCTGAGAAATAAATCGCCTTGCCGTCGGGCGACCAGGCAAGCGGTCCCTGGCGAAGGTAATCGCCTGAAGTGACCTGCCGCGGAGTACCGCCGTCGGCCGGCAGCGTCAAGACGTGCTTGAATCCCGGCTTGAGATACCCTTGGTCATCGTGCCTATATAGAACGCGGCGAATGAACCGCGGCGGATCGGCCCATTCGGCGCCCTCGGGCTTGGCGGGCATTTCGACGTACGGCTTCGGCTTCTCCGGCATCAGCATCACGAAAGCCAACAAGCGTCCGTTGGGCGACCACGATAAATCGCCGGGGTCTTCGGCCAGTTGCGTCAGCCGTGCCGTCTCGTGGCTATCCATCCAGCGCACGAAAATCTGCGCTGGGCCTTCCTCAGACGTCTTGGAGACATAAGCGATCCGCGTTCCATCAGGCGACCACCGCGGCTGCGAGATGTTTTGCCCGCCGCTGACCAGCGGGTGGTGCTCGCTCCCGTCGGCGTTGATGATCCACAGTTCGCTCCGCACTCGATCGCGCATCACGTCCATCGAATTGCGGAGATAGGCCACTCGCCTGCCATCGGGCGAAATTCGCGGATCGGACGCGTATTCCAATTGAAAGACATCCAGCGGCTGCAATGTGGTCCGATCGCCGGCGACGCTGCGAGGAAGCGACGCTACGAAAGAAATATGGCAGAAACCGAACCCCAGAATCATGCAAAACGTGAGCCTCGTCATGGCGTCGTCCCTTGGTGATGAATGCAGCATCTTACTCTGCAAAAACAGTCAATCCTGGATGGCAGTAATGCACTGCCGGCAAACAGGTTCGTCCGCGACGGCTTCCCTGAACCAGGACATCGACATTGTGAACCGTGGGCCGGCCAAAGTCGATCGCTCGGCCGTAGCGAGCCGGCCAGAACTACGATGCTCCAGGCGGCATGCTTGACACGGGCGGACCCAAGTTGGGAACGCGCATAGCCCGCGGGCTGCGTTGGTAACCTGCCTTGTTGGCAGGGGCGTTGGCCAGGAACTGGCAGGGCAGGATCTCGCATTTCCCGCTCGAAACTTGGCGAACCGCCCGTAACTGCCCGGTCATTCAGACTTCCAACTTCCAAATCGAAAAAGCGCCGCTGATGGAACGCTCGCACTCGGCCGCCCTATTGCGACCGAACTCGCGAGTTACTCGATCCCGTGCCACGGCATCGGCATTCTGAGATAGTCGGATGCGGATCGCCAGCGGGCGTCGCCATGCCGGGAGAGAATATCGACAAGGCCGCCGCGGGCCCGAGGTTGGGCGTTTTTGGGCGAGGCGGCGGGCAGCGTCTCATATAAGTCGACCGCCCGTGCTGGATCGACCGTCGCTGCGGCGGCGTACAACCCCTTGGCCGCCCCGGCAAACTCTGCGGCGTCGAGCTTCGCGGCTGCTTCGGCGGCCAGATTGCCGTACAGCTCGCGAGCCAGATCGCGGTCGTAGCGAGACAAATACATGGCTAGGTACGCCCGAGTCAACAGCAACGCTTGCTCGCGATCGCCCTGTTTTGCCAGGGGCATTCTCAGCGAGATCGCTCTCCAAAGACAGCAGCGCGCTGCCATTTGTTTTCAACGGCAAACACCGGAAGCTTGATTTGAGCGCCCTTGACTGCCTGTCCATCGGGGCCCCGCACCGCGATAGGCGCCCGAGGCCCTTATCCTGCTTACCGAAGCGACGACTGATCGGGCAGGCGCCGCCCGGCTGACCACGCGGGAATGTGGTCGCAATGGCAAGGTTATGGAGATCGTCATCGCCCGCGAACGTCAGGCCAACGGCTTCGAGCCGCGGCAATGCCGGCAAATGCTTGAGCAACGGTGCGTCGCCGGTACGCCGCGAGGGCCGCCAACACGGCGACGGAGCGAACTCACCGCAGAGGAGGATGCCAGCAAGCGGCGGGGAGTAATTAGCCGCAGATGAAACTCAGGGCGGCCCTAGCCCGTAATGTAGGGCCAGCATCCGCCGGCAGCGAAAATGCAAAACGCAAAATGCAAAAGTCAAAATGGCTAGACAGCGATTCCCGGTTTTGCCCTTTGCATTTTGCGTCTTTCACCGCGGCATAACTGAGTCGAGGCTTGTTGTCGGCGGCCGTCGATCACGGGCCCAAAACCTTTTCAACTCGCTTGCGCAAATCGGAATTCTTGGTCTCGCGCAGCTTGGCGATCCGGTCCTTGCCGAGCATCTCCTTCGTCACCTTGCCGGCGGCGATCGCGTCGAGCAGCGCGGCAATCCGCAATTCGTCGCGCAATAAGCCATCGAGGGCCAAGTTGCGATTACCCGCCGAATAATAGCCCAGCCCGGCGGCCAGCGCCGGACCAGTTTGCGGCGAGCGCACGTCGGCCGCGCCGCTGATGGCGCCCATCTGCAGCTCGTCGTTGACGCCTTCGGCCAGATACTTCTCGAGTTGCTTGCCGCGTTTCGGCCAGCCGTCCATGGCGACCATTCGCAAGGCGTCGTAGCGCGTGCCGTTGCGGACCTTGGGATTGTCGGCCATCGCCGCGGAAAGCTCGATCGCCCGCGACCAGCGTGCGGTGAGCGGCTCATCGTCCGTCAGCGACTCGCGGAGGAACTCTTCGGGCCAGCGGACGGTCTGGCCGACGCCGTTGATCACGCCGCCGCCGATCACCACCGCCTGCCAATCGGCCAGCGGACGGTCGTCGCCCGGCAGCGAAGCGGCCAACAGCGACTTCAATTGCGCGGCATCGGCCCGGCGGCCGGCGGCGATCGCCACGCGCCAGATCCAGGGGATGCGGCGATATTGCTCCTCTTCGCTGGCCGCATCGAGCCCGGCCGCCATCGCGGCGACAAGCTCAGCGGCAAGTTGCGGATTCTCGGCGACGATCGCCTCGCGCTCTTTGGCCGGCCGCTTGTCGTCTAGCAGCTCGCGAGCCAACTCGCCGGCCGCTTTGCCGGTCGCGGCCGCTTTTGGTTGGGCGGTCTTTTGCGGCAATGGCGCGCCTTGCGCCACGAGAATCAGCCCGCGAAGATCGACGAGCGCCTGCCGCGGCGGGCCGTCAGGCCGCAGCGTGATCCGCTGCGAACCCTTCTTGAGCGCCAGCGTGCCGAGCTTCGTCTGCCGGTATTGGTTCCAGCCGCCGGTCGAGCCGATCTTGCCGCCGAGCGTTTCGCCGGCCGTTTCAAGCACGAAGGCATTGCCCGCCGATGACGGCTCGCAGGCGCCGTCGAGATAGATGTCGTAGCG
>DATNEC010000484.1:0-22778 GCA_035606815.1 Pirellulales bacterium | reverse complement strand
TGCTACGACTTCCGCTCGATGGCGCCGGCGGTGGGATATCTGAAAGAGCTGACCACCTGCCTGAACGCGCTGGGCTGGGGCGTCTACCAGGCCGATCACGAGGACGGCAACGGGCAGTACGAGATCAACTTCAAATACGCCGACGCCTTGACGACGGCCGACCGGATCACCTACTTCCGCATGACGGCCGCCCAATTGGCGAAGAAGCATGGCGCCATCGCCACGTTCATGGCTAAGCCTTTTTCGCGACAGTCGGGCAGCGGCATGCACGTCCACTTTCACGTCGCCGACGCCGAGACGGGCAAGAACTTGTTCTCGGCGGAGCACGACCGGCGCGGACTGGGGCTGTCGGAGTTCGCCTACTATTTTCTCGGCGGCTTGATCGAACATGCCGGCGCGCTGACCGCGGTCGGTAGCCCGACCGTCAACTGCTACAAGCGACTGCAACTGGGCGCCGGGCTGCAATCGACGCGCTCGGGCTTCACCTGGACCCCGGCCTTCGCCAGTTACGGCGACAACAATCGCACGCAGATGATCCGCGTCGCCGGACCCGGCCACTGCGAAGACCGAACGGTCTCGGCGGCTTGCAATCCCTACTTGTCGCTGGCCGCCATGCTCGGGGCGGGCCTGGACGGGGTCCGCCGGCGGTTGGATCCCGGTGAACCGAACTTGGGCAACTTGTATGAATGGTCGCTGGCCGACATCGAGCAAAAGGGCATCAAGATTCTGCCGCAGACGCTGGCCGACGCCCTGGCCGAGCTGCGCGGCGACGAGGTGGTTCGCGCCGCGCTCGGCCCGCTCGTCGAACCGTTCCTGGAACTGAAATCGCGCGAGTGGGAAAGTTATCACAAGGAGGTCAGCGCTTGGGAAATCGAAAACTATCTGACAATGCTTTGAACGCGAGTTTCAGACCATATCTCCTTTTAAAAGAGATTGTTTAGCTCTGCGATGATTGAGTTGCGTGGCTTGCAATGATTGAAACCTACGACGCGGTCGTGCTGGGCGTGGGCGGCGTGGGCAGCGCGGCGCTGTTTCATTTGGCCTCGCGCGGCTTGCGCGTGTTGGGCATCGACCGCTTCTTGCCCGGACACGATCGGGGGAGCTCGCACGGCCAGACGCGCTTAATCCGACAGGCCTATCACGAGCACCCGGCCTATGTGCCGCTCGTCCAACGCGCGTATGCGCTGTGGCACGAGCTTGAGCAAATCAGCGGACAGTCGCTTTATCGCCAAGTCGGCATCTTGGAGGTCGGCCCCGAAAACGGCACGGTCGTTCCCGGCGTGTTGGCCAGTGCGCGCCAGCATCAACTCGACGTCGAACCGCTCGACGCCGCACGTTTGAAGCGCCTCTTTCCGGGCTTTTGCATCCCGGGGGAATTCGCGGCCGTGTTCGAGGCCCGGGCCGGTTATCTGCGCGTCGAGGACTGCACTCGAGCGCACGTCGGTCAGGCCCTGATGCGCGGCGCCAAGCTGCGGATCGGCGCGGCGGTGCGGTCGTGGGAGCCGGCGGGCGACGCAGTTCGTTTGCGGCTCGACGACGGCGAGGTGCAGGCCGCCCGGCTGGTGATTACCGCGGGCGCCTGGGCCAGGGACTTGCTGGCCGACTTGCGCATTCCGCTCGAAGTCGTGCGCAAGCCGTTATATTGGTTCGCGGCCCCCGAGGCCCTGTACGGCGAGCAAAACGGCTCCCCGGGCTTCATTTTCGAAACGCCTGGCGGGAATTTTTACGGCTTTCCCTTCATCGCCGGGCAGGGGTTGAAGTGCGCCGAGCACACGGGCGGCGCCACCGTCGCCGATCCGCTGGCCGTCGACCGCCAACCTTGGCCCGACGAAACCCGCCGGGTAGAGCAATTCCTGGCCCGCTATCTGCCGCAAGCATCGGCCGACGCGACGGGATTCGCCGTCTGCCTGTACACGCTGAGTCCCGACCGCAATTTCATCGTCGATCGCCACCCGAACCACCCGGCAGTCTGCTTCGCGGCCGGGCTGTCGGGCCACGGTTTCAAGTTCGCCAGCGTGCTGGGCGAGGCATTGGCCGAGTTCGCCGCCGATGGTCGCTCGTCGCTGCCGGTGGGTTTCCTGTCGTGCCGGCGGTTCCACGAATAGCGGCCGGATCCCGCGGAACGCCCGTTGCAATTGGCTTCCGACCTGCTAGCTTGATGCTGTCTTGGTCCGACTTTTATTCAGTCGGATCGAGGCGGCGTCATGACGGGCCGCTGCGGTTCGTCGCGTTTTTAGTATTCGAGGAGTTCGCTGGAAAATGCCAACGGGAAAAATCAAGAAGGTTGTCGCGGACAAAGGTTTTGGATTCATTCAATCCGAAGACGGCAAAGACGTGTTCTTCCATCACTCGACGGTCGCCGACCAACAGTTCGACACCCTGAGCGAAGGGCAGAAGGTCGAGTTCACGATCGATCCGGGCGGCGACAAAGGCAAAGGGCCTCGCGCCAGCGCCGTGAAGCCGCTGTAATCAGGGGCGCTTCAACGTCACCAGATACAAGCCTGAGTCGGATTGAGTTTTGAATTCGGTCGGGCGTTGCTTGACGGCGGTGCGAATCGAGACGCAGATCTTCAGTTCGCCGCGCGCCAATTTATAAATGCCCCACATGCTCTCGCCATTGAAGACGCCTAGTGCGTCTTCTTTGGGCTTGAAATCGGCCGCTTTGGGGTCCGCCTCGGCGTTCAAGGCGATCTCGGCGGCGACGATTTCCCGGTTGCCGCCTTGGATTAGGCTGATTTTTTCCTTTTCGACGCGCACCAGCACGTCGCGGAGCACCTCGTTCGCCAATTCAGAGGTCACATTCTGGCCGTCGGCTTCAATCGAATCGATCCGCCAATCGCCTTGCCACTCTTTGACGTCGGCCTTGGTCTTTTCGGTCTCGGCGGCCCCCGCCGCCAAACAGAGGCACGCGGTCAGCGTCAAGAAAAACTGCGTTTTCATCGCGGTAACCTCCATGCAGTAGGAAAATCTTCGAGAATTGCCGCGCCGGCGGTCCAAGCCATATCGTGCCAGGCGTTCGCCCTGACTCGCAGCGCAC
Source organism: Pirellulales bacterium (assembly GCA_035606815.1). Classification (GTDB taxonomy): domain Bacteria; phylum Planctomycetota; class Planctomycetia; order Pirellulales; family JAICIG01; genus JAICIG01. The sequence continues at coordinate 19,741 of DATNEC010000484.1, read as the reverse complement.
CTGAGTTTCTAACAATTCGAATCGAGCGTGTCTTGCTGATTTCGGAAAAAACATCAACCCGCGTCCGCGATGGAAGCGAGACGTCTCGCGTTCCACCGCTCCGACGAGCGCGGCCTCCCAGTTCTGCGAATTCGAGTCGCGGGGCAGCGAGCTTGACCATATCAACGGCGGCTTATACGTTGGTGTTTAGTAGAGATTGTCCACGATAACTGACTAACCTGTTTCGACGAGCGCACTCTCGCGGCGCGCCCGTCTGCGGCGCCTGGAAACCATCTCGCGAATCGGGTGGCTTATGGACGGTGGCCCGCGGCCAACGATCATGCTTCGGGCGCTTTGGCGTTGGCTTCCGGTTTTCGTCATGGTTCAGGCAGTCGCGGTCTTGGCATTTGCCATCCGGGCGCAGGCTGAAATTCGAGTCAGCCCCGCGGCGGTGGTGCTGGAAGGCCCCGAATCCTCGCAACAATTGCTGGCCTGGTCGCGTCCGATTGACGGCCGCGTCCGCGACGCGACGCGAAGTGTTCAATATGAAGCGGCCGATCCGCGCGTGGCGTCGGTCGACGCCGATGGCTTGGTGCTGCCCTTAAGCGAGGGCAAAACCGAGATTTCCATCAGATCGGCCGAGGGCGCGGCGCGAGTGCCGGTTGAGGTGATTGGCATGGTCCGGCCCAAGCCAATCGTCTTCGACTTGCAGGTCATCCCCACGCTGACCAAGGCCGGCTGCAACGCCGGCGGCTGCCACGGCAAGGCCGAGGGGCAGAATGGCTTCAAGTTGAGCGTATTCGGCTCCAATTCCCACGCCGACTGGGACGCCTTGGTGAAAGAGGGCCGCGGGCGGCGCCTATTTCCCGCGGCGCCCGAGCGCAGCCTGCTGCTCGTCAAAGCCACGGCCGAAATGCCGCATGGCGGCGGGCAGCGCATCGACGCGGGAAGCCTTGGATATCGACGACTGCGGCGGTGGATCGCTGAAGGCGCGCGGTTCGACGGCGGCGGCGCTTCGCCGATCGCCGGCATCGAGGTCGAGCCGGCGCAGCAAATCCTGTTGGCCGGCGAGACGCAGCAACTGCGCGTGACCGCGGTTGACGCCGCCGGCGCCCGGCGCTGCGTGACGGTCGAGGCAGATTACGAATCGAACGCCGCCACGATCGCCGACGTGACTCGCCGCGGATTGATCCAGGCGGCGGAAATCCCCGGCGAAGCCGCCATTCTGGTTCGTTACCTGGGGCACGTGGCCGTCTGCCGAGTCACGATTCCGCGGCCCGGCGTGCAGTTCGTCCGACCGCCGGAAGCGAACTTCATCGATCGTCTGGCCTGGGACAAGCTCCAGCGGCTGGGAATCAAGCCGAGCGACCTTGCCGGGGACGCGGTTTTCCTTCGCCGGGCGCATCTCGACGTGATCGGCACGCTGCCTTCCGTGGAAGAAGCTCGCGAGTTTTTGGCGGATGCGTCGGCCGACAAGCGCGCGCGGCTGATCGACCGGCTGCTCGCTCGCGACGAGTATGCGGACTATTGGGCGATGCGGTTCAGCGATTTGCTGCGCGTCGACCGCGACCGCGTCACGGCGCCGGGCGCCATCGCCACGACCCGCTGGCTGCACCGGCAATTCGCCGAGAACCGTTCCTTCGACGAATTCGCCCGGCAAGTCGTCACCGCTCAGGGCAGCGTCGCCGGAGACGGCCCGGCGGCGTTCTACCGAGTGCTCGACACTCCCGATGCCTTGGCGCGCTCGATCAGCCAATTGTTCCTCGGCGTGCGCATCGAATGCGCCCAGTGCCACCATCATCCCTCCGAGCGGTGGGGCCAGGACGACTACTATGCGCTGGCCGGATTTTTCACCGGCGTGACGCGCAAGAACCTGCCCACGGGCCAGATGGCGATCTTTTCGCGGGTCGGAAGCGATTTGCCGCATCCGCGCGACGGGCGGATCGTCGCGGCGCGGGCCTTGGGCGCAGCGCCGGCCGAATTTTCGAACGTCCCCGATCGGCGGACCGTGCTGGCCGACTGGATGACGGCGCCCGACAATCCATTCTTCGCCGCGGCCATCAGCAATCGTTTGTGGGCGCACTATTTCGGCCGCGGACTGGTCGAGCCGATCGACGATTTGCGTGCCACGAACCCGGCGACCAACGAGCCGCTGTTGTCGGCCTTGGCCGATCACCTGCGCGAAGTCCGCTTCGATCTCAAGGCGTTCACTCGCACGTTGATGAATTCCCGGCTTTACCAACTCAGTTCGCAAAGCGACGAATCGAATGCCAGCGACGAGCAGAACTTCTCGCACGCCGCCTGGAAGGCGTTGCCGGCCGAGGTTCTGCTTGACGCGATCGTCGAGGTCGCCCAATCGCCCGAAAAGTTCGACGGCTGGCCGCTCGGATACCGGGCGATCCAGATTTGGGACAACCGCATGCCTTCGTACTTCTTTCAGATTTTCGGACGGCCGGTGCGGGCCAGCGTCTGCGAATGCGAACGCAGCAATGAGCCGAGCATTTCCCAGGCGCTGCACCTGATGAATTCGCCCGAGATCTCCGCCAAGCTGCGCGATCGCCGGGGGCGCGTGCGCCGTCTGGCCGACTCGGCGCTGACGCCGAGCGAAATCGTCGACGAGCTTTGCCTGGCCGCGCTTTCCCGGTTTCCCGACGATCGCGAGCGGACCGTCTTGTTGTCCGCCTTCGATAACGGCGCCGATCGCCGCGCGGCCGTCGAAGATGCGCTGTGGACGCTCGTGAACTCCAAAGAATTCCTCTACAACCACTGAGGTCGCCATGCGCCACGAAATGCACCGATCAGACCAGCCGTGTCGAGAGCGGATCACGCGCCGGCGGATGCTGCATGTCGGAGGATCGGGGTTGCTGGCCGGTCTGAGCTTGCCCCGGCTGATGGAACTCGAAGCTTTGGCTTCGACCGGCGAGCAAGCGAAAGCGCAAGCCTGCATCTTCCTGTTTTTGGAAGGCGGCCCCAGCACGATCGACATGTGGGACATGAAGCCCGAGGCCCCGATCGAAATTCGCGGCCCGTTCAGGCCGATCGCCAGCTCCGTGCCCGGCACGTTCGTCGGCGAACACTGTCCGCTGTCGGCCCGCATCGCCCACAAGTTCACGATCCTCCGCAGTCACAGCCACACGGACAATGGGCACAGCACGGGCTATCACTATCTGATGACCGGCTACAAGCCCGACTTCGCCGACGGCGAGACGCGCGTGCCGAACAACGTGCTTTATCCTTCGATCGGTTCGATCGTCTCGCGCGAGTTGGGCCGCCGTACGTCGGTTCCGCCGTACATAAACCTGCCGCATCCCATGCGGGGCGGCGGGCCGGGTTTCTACGGCTCTCGGTTCGCCCCGTTCGTCATCGAGTCGGATCCCGTGCAGCCTGATTTCGAGGTCAAGGATCTACGGCTCGTGGAGGGGGTAAGCCGCGAGCGTCTCGATCGCCGCCGGCGAATGCTCGACGCATTCGAACAGCGCGATACCGGCCGGCCTGCAAGCGGGCGGGCCGAAGCGATGGCGACCTATTATGAAAAGGCGCACACGTTGATCACCTCGCCCGAAGCCCGCAAAGCCTTCGACATTCAAGCCGAAAGCGAATCGACTCGCGCGCGTTACGGCCACACGTCGCTCGGGCAATGCGCGCTGTTGGCGCGGCGGCTGGTGCAAGGGGGTTGCCGCTTCGTGGGAATCGATCACAGCGGCTGGGATTCGCACTTCACGATCTTCCCGAGCCTCGAAAAGGACATGCTGCCGCACGCCGACCGGGCCTTCAGCGCCCTCGTTGAAGACCTGGACGAACGCGGGATGTTGGACAGCACGCTGGTCGTCATGATGGGCGAAATGGGCCGCACGCCGCGCGTGAACGCCGCGGCCGGCCGCGATCATTGGTCGATGGCGCAAAGCGTGATTTTCGCGGGCGGCGGCGTCAAGCCGGGGCAAGTGCTTGGGGCGACCGACAAGCAGGCCGCTTATCCCGTGACCGATCCTGTCAGCATTCAGGACATCCTGCGGACGTTGTTTCAGCAACTCGGGATCGACACGACCAAAACCTACCTCACGCCGCTCGGTCGGCCCGTGCCGATCGTCAACGGCGGACGGATCATTCCAGGGCTGGTGTAGCGCCGCCAATGCACGTACCCTTCACCCGATCGTTTTGGTTTGCGTTCGTCGTCCTCGCGTGGACCGCCGCGCCATCGTGGGCGCAGCGCGTTCCGGAACTGGGCTATGTTTTTCCGCCCGGCGGCAAGGCAGGCACGACGATCGAAGTTCGCCTGGGCGGGTACGACTGGACGCCCGACATGGATTATTTCTCGCTCGACTCGCGAGTGCAGTTGGCGGCCGACGGCCCGCCGGGGCCGATCTTGATTCCGCCGCCCCCATACTGGTTCGGCCCCAAGGGGCGCCTGCCCGCAATGCCGCTGCCGCGCGAGGTTTCGGCCCGCTTCGTCATTCCGTCCGACACGCCGCCTGGGCCGGTCCGCTGGCAGGCCGCCAACGCCAACGGCGGCACGGCGACGGGCGTGTTCGTCGTCGGCACGGGGCTGGAGATCGTCGAAGACGAACAGCGCAGCGGACCCCAAGAAATTACCAACCTGCCGGCGACGATCTCCGGCCGCATCATCAAGATCGAAGACATCGACCGCTACCGGATCGTCGCTGCTAGGTCCGGGCCGATCACGTGCGAGCTTGCCGCTCGGCGAATCGGTTCGAGTTTGCATGGCGTCATCGAAGTTCGCGATGCGTCGGGCAAGCTGGCCGCCGAAGCCCTCGACACCGAAGGGCTCGATGCCGCGGCGACCTTCTTCGCCGCCGCGGGCGCTGGGTATGAAATCGCCGTCCGCGATCTCGATCATGCCGGCGATCGCTCATTCGTCTACCAGCTGTCGGTCACGCCGGGGCCGCGCGTTTTGGCTGCGCTGCCCGCCGGCGGCCGGCGCGGCGAAACGCGCGAGGTCGAATTCGTCGGCCTCGGCGTCGCCTCGGGCGCCGTGCAACTGGAATCGGTCAAGCGACAAGTGACGTTTCCGAGCGACCCGGCCGTTTCCTCAATGGATTACGCACTGGAAACCCCATTTGGCGCGACGCCCGCCTTTTCGCTGCTGGTCGGCGACCTGACGGAAATCGTCGAATCCGCCCCGGCGACGACGGGACCGACGAAACTCGCTCCGCCGCAGGCGGTCACGGGGCGGCTCGATGGGCCGTCGCCGGTCGATCGTTATTCATGGGACGCCAAGCAAGGCGAGCATTGGACGATCGCTGTCGACGCTCGGCGAATCGGCTCGCCGCTTGACGTCGCGTTGAGCATTCGCGGCGCCGAGGGGAAGGAACTCGTCGCCAACGATGACTTGGCCGGCACGACCGATGCGGGTTTGGACTTCGTCGCCCCCGCCGACGGAACCTATGAAGCGGTGGTAAGCGACGTCTCCGGCCGCAATCAGGCGCCATCCGCCGTTTACCGCTTGGCGATCCGGCGCGCCGCCGCTGACTTCGTCCTCGAAGTTCCGCAGCGCATCAACGTACTCGTCGGCGGAACGAGCAATCTGACGGTGAAGGCCGTTCGCCGCGGCGGTTGGACGGGCCCGATCAAGCTCTCGCTCGCCGGCTTGCCTGCCGGGATTCAGGCGCCCGCGGAACTTGTGATTCTACCCGACAAAAGCGAATTAGCCATCGTCCTGGCGGCGGCGCCCGATGCCGTCGCGTCCGCGGCATTGATCTCGGTTCAGGGCGAAGCGCAAATCGACGGGCAGGCGGTCACGCGCTGGGCGATTGCCGCGGCCGGCGGCAACCTGGCGCCGCGCAGTCCCGAGGAGAACCACGTGGCCAAAACGCTTTTGGCATGTACGATGAAGCCGCGCTGTGCGGGCCGTCCGGTCGATCAGGACACCGTGCGCAAGGCCCACCGCGGCGCCACGTTTCCCGCGGAAGTTCTCGTCGATCGCTTGGAAGGATTCGAGGGCCCGATCGTGCTCGGCATGGCGGCCGTCCAGTCGTATCAAGTGCAGGGCATTACAGGCCCGGAGGTCGTCGTTCCACGGGGCATTACTCGGACGGTCTATCCGTGCTTCATGCCTGAATGGCTGGAGACGATCCGCACCTCGCGGATGGGAGTGATCGCCACGGTCCAGGTTCCCGACGCTCGGGGGCGCGTGCGGCATCTCGTCGCGCCGATCAAGGGCTTCATCACCATGACCATCGAGGGGGCGCTGCTCAAGCTTTCACACGCCGAAAGCGAGTTGCATGTCGCGACGGGCAGTTCGTTCGCGGTCCGCGTCAAGCTCGCGCGCGCGGCGAAACTCCATGAACCCGTGCGTCTCGAACTACGAGTGCCGGAGGAACTCGCGGGCCTGCTGACGGCCGAGCCTGTCGAAATTCCCGCCGGACAGACCGAGGCCGACTTCCGCGTCACCGCGGCGGCCGACCCTCGGCTGCCGGGCTGGCGGAAGTTGACGATTCGCGGCACGGCGCTGCCCGCGCCCGACTTGCCCGTCGTTTCCGAGACGACGGTCGAAATCGAATTTCAAGCGGCGGCTACGGCTCCTCGATAAGTCAGGCCGCTTAAACTTCGTACTCGTTTTCCTTGCTCAGCCCGGGCAACGGAATCGGATACTTGCCGTTAGGCCGCATCTGCAGCGGCGCCGGCGAATCCATCGAGAGCTTGTCGATGGTCGGAGCGAATTCCTGGTCGTGGTTCAGTATCTGGTCGTAGGTGATCACCTGGCCGGTGTGGCAGGCCATGCGGCCCATCGACGTGACTAGGCTGGCCTCGGCGCCGCGCTTGGCCTCGTTGTACGGCTGGTCGCTGCGGATGGCCGTCATCAAGTGTTCCCATTCGAGCTGGTACGGATCAGGCTCGGGCTGGGGGAAGGCCCAAGTTATCTTGTCGCTGTCGAAATTCTGCCCCGAGTAGATGCGGCACTTGGCCGGATGGTGCGAGGCGGTGGAAATCACGCCCAGGCCCTTCGTGCCCTGGGCATAGCTGGCGAACTCGTCGTGGCAGCCGGGAATGTTGCGGCCGTTGAGCAGCAGCTTCGTGCCGTCGGCGAACGTGTACTCGACCGAGTAGTGGTCGAAGTTCTGGTCGACGTATTCGTCGCGATAGTGCCGGCCGCCGCTGCCCTGGGCCTTGACGGGCCAGGCGTCTTTCATCCAGCAGCTCTCGTCGATGTTGTGAATCAAGAAGTCGCTGTAGGCGCCGCCGCTGGCCCAGAGGAAGCCGTGGAAATTCTTGATCTGGTAGAGCAATTCGCTCATATCGCCGGTCGGCGGATTGACGAAGGCCGAACCGATTGGGCCTTGCATGCGGTAAGCCCGCAGCAAGAGAATGTCGCCGATCTCGCCCGACTTGATGCGATCATGCAGTTCCTGCCGGGCCGCGCAGTGGCGGCACATCAGCCCCACGCCGACCTTCAGGTTCTTGGCGACCGAGGCTTCGGCCAGCTTCAGCATCTTGCGGGTGCTGGGGCCGTCGACCGTCGTCGGCTTTTCCATGAAGACGTTGATGCCCTTCTCGATCGCATGGCCGAAATGGACCCAGCGAAAGCCCGGCGGGGTGGCGAAGATGGCCACGTCGCCCGGCCGCAGGCATTCCATGGCGCGTTGATAACCGTCGAAGCCGATGAATTGGCGATCGGAGGGGACATCGACCTGTTCGCCGAATTTGTCCGCGAGGTTCTTGTGGCTGTCTTGCAGTTTTTTGGTGAATACGTCGGCCATCGCCACCAGCTTGGTCGGGCCTTGCTTGGTCGACAGGGCGTTGGCCGCGGCCCCGGTGCCTCGCCCGCCGCAGCCCACCAGAGCGATGCGAATCGTATTGTCTTCGGCGGCGTGAACGCGCGGCACGGCCATGCCCAGCAAGGTGGCGCCAGCGGCCGCTCGGCCGGTTTGCTTGACGAACTCGCGACGCGTCGTGGCGTCGGCGGCGGGCTTGCTCATGAAAATCTCCTACAAGGTTTGGGCGGGCCAAGGCGGACGCCACGGCACTCTTTTGGCGTACTTGGAACCGGGCTGGGAGTTCGTTCAGCCTCTAGCCGAACGATCATTTCCAGTATCGCCGCGGAAACCGGCCAACGCAAGTCGCGGAAAGCTTCCAGGCCCATTTGCTTTATATCGATGGGGCAAAAACTTCTGGCCGAATCTCCCTCGGAAAGCTTGATTCGTACCTCGCCGAGGGCTAGCACTAAGCGAGATACAAATTTCAACGGAGGCAGCGCCGTGTCGCACGCCAAAGCGGACATCGTTTCGTCGCGGAGCGGAAATTGCGCCCGCCCACGCCGCCTGAATTGCTTGCTGTTATTGGTCGGCCTACAACTCTTCGCCGTCGAAATGCCAGCGGCCTGCGCCGCGGCGCCCGGCGAGTCGCCGCAAACTGCGCCAAAGGAGAAGTCGGCTGCCGCGCCCCTGAAACCTCTCGCACGGCTGACAGGGCGCGTCGTGCTGGACAAAGACGCAACGCCGGTCGCCGGCGCCGAGGTGCGGCTGGTGACGCGATCGCCCGGCGAATCGAGAGACTATGGAAACTTGCCCGTGCGCAAGGCGACGACCAACGAACAAGGGGAATTCGCGTTCGAGGGCCTGGCGCCTGGGACGCACCGTGTGTGGTCGATTCTCGGCCGGCGGACCTCGCAGCGCGGCCAACTGCAAGGCGAAATCATCACGATTCCCGAGACGGGCGAAAGCCCGGCGCCCGTCGAACTGCGGCTGCATGAGGCGGCCGCGGTGGCGGTTCGCGTGCGATCGAAGGCCGATGGCCAGCCCATTGCCGGCGCCGTCGTGCATGTCGACTATTGCGACGTGGAAGACGTGCGAACCGATGCAACCGGCGCTGCGATCTTTCAGCCCCTTGTGTCCGCGGTCTGGCCCGTCGAAGTTTGGGCCGACGGCTGCGCTAGGGAAACAAAACCCGTGCGATTGACTCCAGGGACCGTGGCGGAACTGGATTTCTCGCTTTCTCCTGGCGGCGAGATCGAGGGCACGGTCCGCGATGCCGAAGGAAAGCCGCTCGCCGGAGTCATCATCTACGCGCGGCCGTCCGGCCAACCCCGCTCGCTGGTTTCCGTGGCAGCGAAAACCGACGCGGACGGCCGGTATCGCCTCGCCCATTTGCCGCTCGAGTTTCCGTGGCAACTCCGCGCCCAAAAGGCGGATTATCTAGCTTATCAATCGGACCCGCTGCAGGTCGTCGAAACGCGGCGGTTCGACATCATGCTCTCATCACGACCTCACGGCGGATCGATCCAAGGGCGAGTGGTCGACGCGCAGGGCCGCCCGATCGCCCATGCCGAACTGGTCAATCAGGGAGACCGGGGGGAACTGCGACAGGCGAAGACCGGCGACGACGGCCGTTTCTTGTTGGAGAATTTGTACCCGAGCCCCAACGGCGCCGAGGTCGTGGCACGCGCCGCGGGGTTTGCGGCGAAGAGCACCACCGTCGCGCCGGGGCCGGCCGACGCGCCGAGCGAGGTGACGCTGACGCTCGAATCGGGACACCGCCTGGCCGGCCGCGTCGTCGACGAACAGGGCCGTCCGCTTGAAGGCGTGAGCGTCTCTCCCGGCTATGGCTCGTTGCTGAGCGCGGCAACGACCACCGACCGGGAAGGCCGCTTCGTCTTTGACTCGCTTCCCGCCGACGCTCAATTCAGTTTCTCGAAACAAAGTTATTCTCCGATCCGCCTTCAGCAGCTGCGGCTCGACGAGGAGGCGCCGATCACGATCACCATGAGTCCGCAGGGAACCATCCGGGGCAAGGCCGTCGACGCCGCCACGGGGCGACCGCTCGGCAGCTTCACGGTTCGCCTTTGGTTCTCTCCGCAGCGCTTGGCGAGCGGCCCGGGCGTCGGCATACCTTCGGATCTGGCCAATCCCGGGCTGACGTTTCGGCCGTCCGACGGTTTCTTCGAAGTGTCAGACTTGGTCTTGGGCTTTCCGCTGCAAGTGACCGTGCTGGCAGACGGGTATGAACGCGGCGTCCAGGAGTCGGTCGTCGCGCGGGCGCCGGGCGAGGCGCCAATCGTTGAGTTTTCGCTGCAACCGGAAGATCCCGCCACTCTGACGACCTACGCCGGCCGCTTCGTCGACGCCCAGGGCAAGCCGGTCGCCGGCGCCGAATTGCGGCTGATCGCCGCCGTCGATCGCCCCGCCGAGGGCCGCAATAACCCCCCCTTTTCGTGGTCGATGATTCGCAACGGTCAATTGGCCCGGCAAGCCAGCGTGCTGCGCTTCATTGAGACCGTGAGCGATCGCGACGGGCGTTTTGATTTCCCTCGCATTCCGCGAAAGGCCGAAACCGAGCTGGTTTGGTGGGGCAAAGGAGTTGCGCCAGGCCGGCGCGATCATCTCGAACAGCTATCCGACGTCGAACGCGGCCAGATTGAGATCTCGCTCGAAGCCCCCGCAAAGATCGAGGGCCAAGTCGATCGCAAGGCATTTCCCGAAGCTTCGGCGGTTCTGCTTTGGAATCCCTCCACGCTCGACCAGCCGCCCACCGTCAACCTCAAGCCGGACCAGGAAGCCTTCGAGTTTTTCGATCTGGCCGCCGGCTCGTATGTGGTCCGATTGGTCCATTTCAAGCCTGCCGAACGCGGCGGCGCGCCTTTCAAGGGGATGACCGCGGAAACGCTTTCGACGATCTCAGTGCAACTCGCCCCGGGCGAAGCTCGCAGCGTCGAATTCGAAAAGAAATAGCCTAGGCGCTCGATTAACACCGGCGTGATGTTGCAACCAAGCCGGCTGCGCTTTAGTCTCCAGTGCAGTTGCACGGCCCACGCGGCGGCCGACCACGAGAGAAGGGGACGAAACCATGATTTATACGCCTCGTCCGAGACATAAATCGTCGGGCGCCGCGAATCGTCTCCCCTTGCGGCAATTACGCCCTTTCGCCGCGGCCATCGCGGCGGCGGCTTTTATAATTCAGCCTCAAAAATGGCCCGCGACTGCCCCATAATAGGCTCTGAAAGGCCCCTTTTTTACGCGCCGCGGCGGGGCGCCTCGCGGCAAACGCCTGGAATTCTCGGCAAATGCCGCAACGGAGCGGCCGCGGAAATGAAAAATTGCGCGGCGATATAAATAAATCGGCCGAAATATAAATCACGCGAGGGCCGTTTGGGGTCATGTCGAGCGGGCGCCGCCCCCCGGTGACGGACCAGAAGTCCGTCCTACGGTAGCTCCGCTCAGTCCGCAGCGGCAGCTTCTGCATGTATTTTGCGCGCGAACTCAATGGCTCGCGGAACTTGCGGCCCTTGTCGCGGTTAGATAGCTGGGGGTTGCCGTACATTTGCAGACTCCAATTGGCCCTAGGGCCGCAACTTGGGAGAACCTGACGATGACTCGATTCTTGTCCGCCGCCGTCGCGGCCCTAGCGGCCCTCGCCGCGCCCCAATTCGTCGCCGCCCAGGAGCAGCAAGAGCCGAAGGCCCCCCTTCAGGACATTTCGGCCCTCTTTCAGCAGCTTGACGCCAACAGCGACGGACAGATTGCCGAAAGCGAAGTCGGCGACGAGCAGCAGCGGCTGTTCGAACGTCTGCTGCGAAAGGCCGATAAAGACGGCGACGGCAAGTTGAGCCGGGCCGAGTTCACCGCCGGGCTGAATGAAGAGCGGCCCCAGCCGCCTGCCGACGAGCCGAACCGCGGCGGCCAATACGCTCAATTCTTGCAAGCCGATCCCGAGCAAGTTTTCAAACGATTGGACGGCAATGGCGACGGAAAGGTCGAATTCAACGAGATTCCCGAGCCGATGCGGCAGCGGATGCAGCAATTCCTTGAACAGGCCGACGCCAACCGCGACAAGGAATTGACGCTGGAAGAGCTTCGCAAAGCCTTTGAATTCCTGCGTCGGGCGGCCGGCATCGGGCAGCCCCCGGCGCCCAATGGGTCTAACCGAGGCGCGGAAGATAGGCTCTTCCGGGCGCTCGATGCCGACGGCGACGGCACGATCTCGGCCGAGGAGTTGGCCGCGGCGACGGCTGCTTTGAAGAAGCTGGACAAAGACGGCGATGGTCAGCTCACCCGTCGCGAACTTGGACCGGGCGAACCCTCGGCGGCCGGCCCGCGGCCTGGCGGCCCCCGACCGGGCGGCGGCATGCTGCGCGTCGAGCCGCTACTCGCGCGATGGAAGCAAATGGACAAGGACGGAGACGGGAAGCTGTCGGAAGACGAGCTTCCGCCGGGTCTCAAGGGCCGTTTCGACCGGGTCGATGCCAACGGCGACGGATTCGCCGACCAGGACGAACTCAAAGCGGCGGCGGAAATCATGGTGCGTCAGCTTAGCAACCCGCCAGGCGGAAGGCCGCGACGCCCTCGGCCCGATGGTCCAAAAACGCCGTAGCGGGCGTCGTCAGAAAGATTCACGCCGTGCGCGTTTTTCAAGCATCTCGCTTGCGCAAGGCTCAGGCTTGCATTTCTTTTCTCGGTTCGCATTCCGTGGGCCTCGACGGCGAAGCGGCGGTCTTCGTTCGGCCCTAAATGGCCGCAATGACCGTACTTGGAGCCAGCATCGGCCCGAGGCTCGCCGACTGGTTTTTTCTGCCCGAACCTCGACCGATCCGGGCCTCTCTTACGTATAAACGTTAGTTGGCACGCGGTTCGCTATTTGGAGCCGTCAGCCAACTGGCTTTGACAGCCAGAGGACGATCGCGAAGCGGCCTGGAATGAGCCGCAAAACATTGGGAGAGCAGCCATGAGCCCGACATCATCTAATCATGAGCAGCGTGCCCGAGAGCACGACGAGCAGTTCGGAATACCGGTCCAAGACGCGACCGTTTACGCTCCTTTTGGCGAGTGGCTCGACGAGGAGTTGAAGCAACTCGTCGCCCGCTGGTCGCACCTTGCCGCCCCCAGCGCAAGCCGGCGCGAGCGGGTTTTGCGAAGAATGATCCATTAACAACCCGCGTTGCGAAGCGCGGACCAGAAATGGCCGGCGTTTTGCAACCGCGGACAAGTTTGCCAAGGCCGACGTCCCCAGACGCCGGCCTTGTTCGTTTTCGCTCTGGTTTTCCGTCGATTATTTATTCAGCAGCCAATCGACGGCCGCGGCGGCTTCTTCCTTTTCGTTGCCGCCATACAGACGGAAGCCGTCCGCTTTTCCAGCGGCTGCATAGGCCGCCGTGACTACGGCCGGCGCCTCGGTCGCTTCCCCGGCCAGCCATAGATCGTGCGGCGCGGCGAGGGCGATCAGGGCCGGCAGGTCGCCGTATTTCAGGGCCCCGGGCAGAAAATTGGCGTCGTCGAAGGCGTTGAGCTTGGCAAAACGAAAGCCAGCCGTGTCCACCGCGACCTTTTGCACGACGTCGCCCGCCTGGGCGCAGGCGGCGGCCACCCAAACCCCGGCCCCGTCCAGGCCGACCAGGTCGATTCGCTCGGGCTTCTGTTCGTTGTGCTTGACGAACGAAATCAAGCTCAGCACGTCGTGAACGCGCTGGGAAAACAGCGGATGGTTGTAACCGTAGGTGAATCCGGCGAATTGACGATCGGTGTTGACCTTGCGATTCTTGACTGGTCCCCCTCCAGCAGCCAAGAACTCGCCTTGATCGAGCAAGTCGATGGCCGCCACCGCGGCTCCGCCCGTCAAAAGTTTGTTGATCTCGGGCTTGAGACCGCCGTCCGTCCCGTAAAGGCCCGCCTTGCCGGCCTCGTCGATCCAGATCACGACTTGCTTGTTCCAGGTTTTGGGCTGGAGGAACAACACTGGCAATTCCTGGCCATGCTCGGCGTTGCGCAACAGCCCGGCGAACTGCATGTAGGCGCCGCGATCCTCTTCCAGTACGTTTTCGTACTCGACGGCCGCAGCCGCGGGCGGCCCGTGGCCAAGGAGCACGTCGAAGGCGCCGCCGACGATCTCTCGGTATTTGACCAAAGAAGCGGCATCCTTGGGCGCCAGGTCCGCGAGCTGCTTGTCCGAATCCGCGGCGATGCGCTGACTCAAGCCGCGCTCGAATTCGTCGCCGGCAGGCGGCTTGGGATGCGACTCGTCCCAGACGGTCATTTCGGCCACGGTGATCGGCTTGAAATCTTCTTCGACGACCGGGGCTTCGAGACCGAGCTTGAGATGCTGATTGAACCAGCCGTACATGGCGGCCCGGCTGACGTAGTTGTAGTTGTGAGGGAACTGCAGATAAGGAAACGCCTTCACCTTGTCGGCGGCGCCGAGCATTTTGTAATGCCGCTGTAGTTCAGGCAGCCCCTTGGCGGCGATTTCCTTGGTCCAGTCGTCGGCGCCGGTCATGCCCAGCGGCTTGGGGGCGAACAGCGCGGCCAACTCGATGTTGCCGGTATCGACGCGCAGGTAATCGCAATTCTCGCAGGTGCAGCCGCCCTGCATGGCGGTCGAAACCATCACGGCCGGAAACTGCGCCGCCGGCCGCGGATCGACGGCGCACAGTAAAAACGTCTGCGTGCCGCCGCCGCTGGCCCCCGTCACTCCGATCCGCGCCGGATCGACATCCGGCAGTTCGCAAAGCCAATCGAGGGCCCGCACCGAGTTATAGGTTTGCAGGCCCATGATGCTTTGCAGCCGCAACTCGGCCTGCGGGCTGAAGTAGCCCCAGTTTTCGCTCCCCTCCATCGCATCGCGCGGCTTGCCGTAACGGTGGGCCACTTCGAACGAAATTTGCTGGTTGTCGGCGTAGCCGACCATGTCGTAGTGGAAGACGACGCAGCCCATGCGGGCCAACTGCATGCAGCGGGCCTGCAACGGAAAGCGGCCGCTCTCCTCGAATCGCTCGGCGCCTTGGGCGATCTGCTCGCGAACCGTTTTTTCGCCGGCGTCGTAGAAGCGGCCGTTCGCCCAATGACCGTGCGGGCAGAGCACGCCCGGCAGCTTGCCCGTGCGGCCCTTGGGCCGATAGAGATTGCCAGTCACGTAGAAGCCCGGATAGCTTTCGAAGTAGACCCGTTCGATCGTGTAGTCGGGACGGTCGATCTTGCCATGCACGACAGCATTGGCGGGCGTCTTGGCCGGCATCGGCCACAAGCCGGTGGCCACCTTCGTTTGCCGGCGGACGCGCTCGGCCCGCGCGGCCCACTCCTCGGGCGTGGCGCTCGGCTTGAACGGGAAGTAGCCGTTCAGATCTTTCAGCGGTTCCAAACGCCGGTCCTTGGGTTTCGCGCCGGCCGGAAGAACTCGCGGGGCGTCGGCCTTGGCCCGCGTCGCGCCGAAAACCAGCGAAAGAACCATCGCCAAACCAAGGCCAACGCTGCAACGGGCAGTCGGCCGGAGACACATTACGTTGAGGCGCTTCATGGAATAGGCTCTCGCGAGGGATCAAAAATGGCCGTGAGATTGGGGAGCAGGACGCATCGGCGGTCCCTAATGTAAGCCGCCCAACGGGCCAATGCCACACGGACGGCGTTTTTTTCGTCATGCGCGGCGAAAAAATGCCGTACAATTCTCAAGGCGAGTTGTTCCACGCTGGAAATGCGGCCTTGGCCGCGTCGAGCGAAAGTCGCGAAAAGGTGGCGCCCGCTTTGCACCGGGCTGCGTCGCGCTGCAAGAAAGCCTACTCAATATCCGCCGTCGAGGATCTCCAACATGCTCAATAGGGTGATTTCGTCCCGCTCGCTTCGTTCGACTTCTGCGTCTCGACTTGCGTGCCTGGCTCTGTTGGCTTGCGCCGCGCCGGCCGTCGCTCGCGGCCAAGACGCCAAGGCGTCCAATCCGGCGACCCCGCGCACCGCGGAGCAAGCGGTCAACAAGGCCATCGACTTCTTGCGTCAGAAGGGGCAAGCCGACGACGGCTCGTTCAGCAAGCAGGCCGGGCCGGCCGTGACCGCGCTGGTGACGACGGCCGTGCTCCGGCATGGCCGCACGCCCGAAGACCCGCTGGCCGCCAAAGCTTTGAAATATCTGGAAGGCTTCGTTCAGAAAGACGGCGGCATCTACAAGAATGAGTCGAAAGTGCAGAACTACGAAACTTCGCTGGCCTTGATGTGCTTCGCCCAAGCCAATCAAGACGGCCGCTACGACAAGCTCATCAAGAACGCCGAGGCGTTTCTCAAAGGCTTGCAATGGGACGGCGAGGAAGGGCACGACGAGTCGAGCTTCAGCTACGGCGGGGCTGGCTACGGCGGGCACAAGCGGCCGGACCTGTCGAACACCAGTTTCTTCCTCGACGCCCTGCAGGCGGCCGGGGCCGGCAAAGACGACGAGGCGGTGAAAAAGGCGCTCGTGTTCGTCTCGCGTTGCCAGAACCTGGAGACGCAGTACAACACGACGCCCTATGCCGCGAAGAACCCCGACGGTGGGTTTTATTACACGGCGGCTGCCGGCGGCGACAGCCAGGCCGGCAAGACCGATGAGGGCGGCCTGCGCAGCTACGCCTCGATGACCTACGCCGGCTTGAAGAGCATGATCTTCGCCGGCGTCGGCCCCGACGATCCGCGCGTCAAAGCGGCCGTGAGTTGGCTGCAAAAGAACTACGACCTCGATAGCAATCCGGGCATGGGCCAAGCCGGGCTGTATTACTACTACCAGACGTTCGCCAAGGCCCTGGCCGCCGTGGGCCAAGACACGTTCGTCGACGCCCAGGGCGTCAAGCACGACTGGCGCAAGGAATTGACCCAGGAAGTCGTCAGCCGCCAGCAGGCCGACGGTTCATGGATCAACGAAACCTCTCGCTGGCTGGAGGGCGACCCGAATCTGGTCACCGGCTACGCACTGCTGGCATTGGCCTATTGCCGGAAGTAAGCAGAGGCAGGTTATGCTTCAGCATAAGACTCCTCGCTAAGGCATGTCATGCTGAAGCATAACCTACGCACTCCTATGCACTTTTCCCTGAAATGGCTGATGATCGCCGTTGCCATAGCGGCCATCTCGTTCGCCGCCTTGGTCAATGCTTCGGGCGCGTGGGCGATGGCGGTCATCACCGCGATCGCCGCATTGCTGCTCGCAGCGGCTTTGGTTGTGGCGGCTAGAGCGGGGCGCACCCAGGCGTTTGCCAAAGGGTTTCTAGTCGGCACGCTGTTTTACTGCTTGTTGTGGATTGCCGCTATGCACAACTGGTTTGTCGGGCCGTATGGTTACTACTTGACGCCGCGCGACCTTTTGACGGAACGCATCGTCGGTTGGCTTTATGATCGGGTCAAGCGAGAAACGCCGCCGGCGCCGCCGACCCCTACGATGGCGCCTGGCGGATCAATGGGCGGCGCCGGAATGATGAGCGGCATGCCCGGCGGCGCTCCAGCGGGCGGAATGGGCATGGGGATGGCGATGAGCGGAGGCATGATGGGCCTGGCCGGGCCGACGTTCACTACCGACTCATACCATTTTCATAAAATCGCCCACTGGCTGATCGCGTTTTACATCGGCCTGGCCAGCGGCCTGTTCGCCGTGCGGCTGCGGCCGGCCCAATCTGTCGCCTAACCCGCATTATTCATGATTGCCGCGAATGCTCGCGCAACCCGTTATCGATCGCCGATGCAGTACAGCGTCTCTTGCCGTTTGCCCGCCGATTCGCTGGCCACCAGTAAAAAAATCTGGCCGCTAGAGACGGCTGGGCTGGCGAAGGACTCTTGGCCGAGTTGGTTTTCCGCGACCAATTCGAATTCGTGCGGATTGGGCTTAAAGACGTACATCGTCCCGAGTTCGTTGGCCCAATAAATGTTGCCGCCCGCGAGCACGGGCGAAGCGCTAACCGGTCCTTGCAGCCGCCGCCTCCACATTTCCTTGCCATCTTCGATGCGCCAGCAGAAGATCGTGCCGCCGTCGGTCAGTGCGTAGACGAGGCCCGCGTGCGCCAACAGCGATTGCTCGTAGCATTTCTGCGAGTTTCGCCACAGAACCTGGCCGCTGCCGTCGGCGCGAATGGCCAAGGTCTGGGCTTTGGGATAGCCGCCGCTGGCGACCACGATGTCGCCGTCCCAGACCATCGTGCCGCACGTGGCCGCGGTCGTTCCCGGCGCCGACCAAAGCTCGGCGCCCGTTTCGGGATTGTAGCTGACGACCTTGTTGGCGCCGCTCATCAACAGTTGGTCTTGGCCGGAAACATGCGCTACGACCGGAGTCGAGAAGGTGATGTTGAAAGGACGCGGCGTGCGCCAAACGCGCTCGCCCGTGCGGCGATCGAGGGCCGTCAAAAAACTGTCGCCGTCGTACTCGGCGGCCACGATCATGGTTTCGCCGTAGAGGGTTGGCGAAGGCCCGTAACCGTATTGAAACAGCCGCGGGTTGAAAGGCCCTGCCGCCTGCTCCCAGGCCAGTTTGCCATCCAGCCCCAGCGCCGCCGCTTGGATCGCCTCGTGATTGAAGAACGTTACGAACAGCCGCTGCCCATCGCAGGCAATGGTGCTCGTGGCGTGCGTGTTTTTGGGATGGATGCTCGCTGGAAAGCCGCCCCGATTGATTACCGTCGTCCAGACCGGCTTGCCCGTGCCGCGATCGAAGGCCAATACCGATTGGGTCTGCTGCGAAGCGTCGGCCGTCGCCAGATACACGCGACCTCCGACGACGATGGGCGACGAGTGCCCGCGGCCCGGAACAGGAGTCTGCCAGACGACGTTCTCGGTTTCGCTCCAGCGGATCGGCGCCGGTGCGGCATCGGGGGCGATGCCGTTGCGGGACGGACCACGCCACCAAGGCCAGTCGCTCTCGGCCGACAATTTCGGGAAAGCTGAGATTCCCGACGTTTGGCCGCGGGCGTCAGCAGCCCCGACGCCGTGAAGAATCGCCAAAAGCAGGATGGTTCCGGCCAGCCGCAAGCCCAGCGTCATGCGTTACCTACTTGGTTCGTCATGCACTTCGACGTCCGCGAGGCCGCCCAAAAACTCTCGGACCTTCTCCGGCTCGTCGGACTTGGCTTGAAAGCGATACGCGCCGGCGCGTTGCTGCAACTCGCCGACTTCGAAGCCGTGCAGCTTGACTTCATCGCGGACAACTGCCAACGATTCTTCATCCTGGGATGCGACTTCCACGGCGTTGTCGCCCAAGTCTCGTACCCGAAGGATATAAGGCGGCATGTGTTCCTCGCGAATCAGAAAGCCCGCGCGCGGCAGGCGCGCGGGTCGCACGGGCGAAATGCCGGGTGCATTAGTAGTTTGGTCAGGTTAGTTGCGCCGGGGCGTTTTGGCAAGGCTCGCACGATCAAACGATTGCGGCCTTTACGCAGTAAATCGGAGGCAGCGAGGCGGCCACGCATTCGAACGAATCGCCTCCGTCGCGGCCTCGCCAAAGCTGTCCGGTGGTCGTGCCGAACCAGACCGAGGGCCTTCGGCTGTCGTCGAGATCCAACCCATCGCGCAGCACGGTGAACCAGGCGTCTTTTTTGGGCAGCCCATCGGTGAGCCGTTGCCATTTGTCGCCCGCATTCTCACTGCGCCACACCGCCGGCCTCGCCCCGGGGCAGGTGCGAGTCGCCGGCTCGAGAGGCGCGACGTAGAGCGTATCGGGCTTGTGCGGGTGGACCGCGATCGGAAAACCGAAGTCGCTCGGCAGCCCCTTGGAAATGCTCTGCCAGGTCCGCCCGCCGTCGTCGCTGCGCAATACGCCTAGCGAGGAATCGTCCTCGAAGCCGCCGTGGTTTTGCATGTAGAGCCGCTCCGGACGGTCAGGATGCGCCGCAATCTTATGGACGCACTGCCCGAATTCAGGGAATCGATCGGGCATGAAACCGGCGCCCACGCCGGCATTCTCCGGAGTAAAACTCTTCGCGCCGTCGCGGCTGGCGTAGTGGCCGCCGGTCGAGATGCCGAGGTGCAACGTCCCGTCGTGCTGCAAGATGGTGTGCAGGCAGAGGCCGCCATTGCCCGGCATCCACTGCCGCGCATGGGCATGATCG
>DATNEC010000474.1:0-8553 GCA_035606815.1 Pirellulales bacterium | reverse complement strand
ACCATTCCGGCCGCATGACTTTGACCGCGACGTTGCGGTCCAGCGAAACCTGGCGCGCCAGGTAAACGGCGCCCATGCCGCCACGGCCCAGTTCCTTGAGCACCTGGTAGCCGCCCAACGTGCCCGGGATGTCGTCGAGTTTGGCGGTGCTCACGCCGCTAGCCAACTCGAATCCCGCGGTCGCATCGGCATCGGCCGCTCCGGATGAGAGCGCCGCGGTCGCTGCGGTCGCTTCCTCTTTCTTTTGAGAGGATGAGTTCGGCATGGCGCCGGTTGCGCCAAGATCGGAGGCGGCCGGCGCGCGCGAGTAGGGCGCCGTCGCCTCCGTTTCATTCGGCGTTGGCGCCGCGGGCGGGGCGGGCGCCGCCTTGGCGACCAGCGGCGCCGCGGCCGGGTTCTCGCTGATCGTGAGCTTGAAGGGTTGTTCGCACTTCGGGCACTTGGGCGTGTAACGCCCTGGCTTGGGCGCTTTCAGTTGAATGGAGCCGCCGCAATGAGGACAAACGATCGCCATGGCGACCTCGCCTTGGTTGCAAGGGAAGAAGCGGAGGCGGGAACAACCGCCCAGCCGCTTGACAAGCGAAAAACGGCCAGAAAGATAACGCCTTTAGCTTATCCGTCTTCCGAGCGGGGGCAAGGTTGCTTTTAATCTTTCCGCCGGCTGAGATCGACCATGATCTGCGCCCCGAGCTTGCCGAGCTCTTCGGCGGCTTTCGGATCGACTTTCAGCAGATAGGACGATCCTTGCTTCGCGGCGAATGACGCGATGCACTCGCGGAACGATTGTTTCGTATCCACCGAGGGACTCAGTCGCTGCGAGGAAATCTCCATTTCCTCTTTCGAGGCTTCATCGACGATGGACAGCGAGAGATCGAGATCGATCATTTCCATCTTCTTTTTGCGGCCAAACAATCTCTGATAAAAGCGATCGTTTCCCGCGATCTGGCCAATCAGCCTCTGGTCTTTTTTATCGAGACGCGACTTGTCCGGATAACTCAGCCAAACTTCGTAGCTCGCGCTCTCCAAGTCCTTGAGCTGCATGTCGTGCCATTCCGCCAACGGCTGAACGCGGCCGGGATCGCTCCAACCGTCCGCGCCGCCTTCTGTGCTGTTTTGCGAGTAAATGGGCATGTAGCGATAGTAGATTTCCAAGGTCATGGCGGCCATGGTGGTGCAATAAAGGCGCCCGCCTTGGTCGGCGCCGTGGTCTCCGCCTTTGAAGAACCAACTGCCGGTTTCGTGCTTGTCCTGGCTTTGGGTTTGAATCAGCGTGTCGCGCATTTTGCCGTTCCAGGCCAGCCACAGCGGGCCGTCGGGGCCGTCGTACTGGTGCAAGACCTGGGCGGCATAGTAATTGAAGTACATGTTGGCCGAGCCGGCGGCGCTGATTTGCGGCCCCATCTTTGCCAATCGCTCGGCGCCACGGCCGAGACCTTCGTTTTCGCGCGGCATGCCCAGGTACATGCGGCACAGCAACCCCACGGCGCTGGTCGCTGGGCCGGGGCCAGGGCCGGTGTATCCGTATTGAGATCCGCCATCGGCCTGCACCGAATCGAGGAACTTGTTGGCGCCTTTGACGACCTGCTTCGGCACGTCCAAGACGGCCAGGTATCCGCTCTTCAAGGCCATGATCTGCCAGCCTACCGCCGAGGTGTCTCCGGGCGTACGCGGCGCATAGCGCCAGCCGCCGCCGACCGGATCTTGAGCGTAAATGATGAAATCCAACGCAGCCTGCGCCGGCGCCTGCAGATCCTTGTCCTGGGTCATCGCGTAGGCTTCGCACAGCGCGATCGAGCAAATTCCGTGGCCATACATCGAGCCGCCCCCGGCCGTCATGTCGCCTCCGTTGGCGCCGACCTTCATGTGGGTGACCAGGTAATAAAGCCCCTGGTGGATGGTCTTCTTGTACGCGCCTTCTTTGTGCGTCTGGCCCGCGCCCAAGAAGGGCAGTAGCGCCATTCCGGTGGCCGCGAGGTTCGCCTTGTCGAGCTTGCCCGCGTCTTTGCAGCGCCCGTTGCACTTGCCGCCGCGATGATCGAAGCTCCAACTGCCGTCGCCGTTTTGGTGCTCGGCGAGCCACTTGAGCGCGGCCGCGACGGCGGCTTCGCTGGCGTCGGTGCCGCCGTTGGCCCGCGCCAATTGCGATCGCATGTTCGGATCGCCGCGGCCCGAAAGCCCCTTGCCGTTGATGGCCCCGATGGAGTTCATCAAATCGGACTTGGGCGCGGTCGGCGTGCCCATGTCGAGCACTAGCATCGCGGCCTCCGGCGCCGGCGCGTCGTTGGCGTCGACCGGATCGAGCGGCGCCACGGTCGAGATATTCTCCGTCACGGCGGTGGTCACGAGTTCGGTCGTGGGCAAGTCCATATCGACGGGCGTATCGAGCGGGGAATCCAATTCCTCTTCGACCGGTTGGTCTTTTTCGCCCGCGACCGCGATCAGATCCTTGACTTGCTCTTTGATCTTGTCCGGCATGGCCAACAAACCGAACAGCAGCAGGATCACCATGTGAACGATCAGGCTGATCAGCCAGGCCGGCGCCAAGGTCATCAGCGTCAGCGCGCCGACTTTATCCAACTCTTCGATTTGTTCGAGGGCCGAGCTGCGCGGTTTCGCCGCGCTTCGCTGCTTGGGTTCGCCCGCAGACGGGTTGCCCGCGGACGGGTTTCCTGCGGCGCCCTTCTCGGATGGCTTCGCTGCATCTTGCTTGGCGGGAGCTTGTTTTGCTGCGGCTTGCTTCTTCGCGGCGGGGTCGCCGACGGCTTTTTTATCAGGCTTTTCGCTTTTGGCGCCGCCATTTTCAGCCGCTTTGCCAGTCGCGGGTTTGCCGGTCGCGGGCGCGCGAGGGTTCGCCTTGCCGGAAACAGGCGCGGGCGGCGAGATATCGAGCTTGCTGTCAGGAGAATCTGTCGCCACGTATGCCTGGGCTCCCCAACGGCGGTTGAGACAAGAAGAGCGCGCTAAGCCTCTAGGCTACCGGATTTTGCAGCCGATGCAAGCAATTATACCTTGGGCGGATCGCCGCGTTCCAGCCCAAAGGCCGCCAGATGGAAAACGGGGGCTGGCGGAGACGGGCGAGCGAACGCTACAATCGCTCAATTCAACAGGGCCTTACCGCCCCCATTGGTTCGCTGTCGAGGAGCGCCTGCGCATGGCCAAGAGCAAGAAGAAGGTCGAAACCATGTTTCTCGTCTGCGAGGAGACGGGCGACTACAACTATACGATTCGCCGCAAAACGGGCGGAGAAAAGCTGAAGCTGAGCAAGTATTCTCCTCGGCTCCGCAAGCACACGACGCACGTGGAAAAGAAGAAGTAGCAGCGCCCCGCGGTTCGCGTGTTCCCGGCTAGAATCAGGAAGATTATGGCCCAAAAAAAGTGGCGTATTCATCCCCACGATTCGGACCGCATCGCCTCGCTGGCCGGCGCCGCCGGAATCTCGGCGGTCGTGGCCCGCTTGCTGATCTGCCGGGGGCTGCACGATCCCTCGCAGGCCCGCGGTTTTCTCGAACCCAAGCTTAGCTCGCTCCGCGACCCCGCCGAGCTGCCCGGAATCGCCGGCGCCGTCGAGCGCATTTCGGCGGCCATCTCCGCGCGCGAGTGGATCGTGGTCTACGGCGATTACGACGTTGACGGCATGTCGGGCACGAGCCTGTTGTTGGGTTGCCTGAAGTTGCTGGGGGCGGATGCCGGTTATTACGTGCCCCACCGCATCGACGAAGGCTACGGGCTGAATCACGAGGCCCTCAAGACCTTGGCCTCGCACGGGGCCAAGCTGATCGTCACGGTGGATTGCGGCATTGCCAGCGTCGAAGAGGCCCGCGCGGCGCGCGACGCGGGACTGTCGTTGATCATCACCGACCATCACGCGCCGGCCGCGCAACTGCCCGCGGCGGCGGCCATCGTCCACCCGGGCTTGCCGGGCGGCGGTTATCCGTTTCCCGGTCTGAGCGGCGCCGGGGTGGCGTTCAAACTTGCTTGGGCCTTGTGCCAGCAGGCCAGCGGCGCCAAGAAGGTCGGCGAGGCGATGAAGAACTTCTTGCTGTCGGCAATCGGCCTGGCCGCGCTGGGAACGGTGGCCGACGTCGTGCCGCTGGTCGACGAAAACCGCGTGTTGGTCCAGCACGGCTTGGCCAGCCTGAAAGAGCGACCTGGCTTGGGGTTGGCCGCGCTGATGCGGCTCGCCGAATTGGACCGCAAGCCTCGGCTCGACGCGGAAGACATCGGCTTTGCCATCGCCCCGCGGTTGAACGCCGCCGGCCGGCTCGGTCAGGCGCAACTGGCGGTCGAGTTGCTGACAACCACCTCGGCCGAGCGAGCCGCCGCCCTGGCCGAGTATCTCAACGAACTCAACGGCAGCCGGCAAAGCCTGGAGCGGAGCATTTACCTGGCCGCCCACAAACAGGCCCAAGAACAATTCGACGTCGAAGGCGACGCCGCGCTGGTTCTCGCCGATCACGGCTGGCATCCGGGAGTCATCGGCATCGTGGCCGGACGGCTGGCCGAAAAGTTCCATCGCCCCGTGGTGCTCATCTCGCTCGACGAATTGGGGGTCAAGCCGGGCGTCGGTTCGGCGCGCAGCGTGCCCGGCTTCGATCTGCACGAGGCCTTGGCCAACTGCACTCAACACCTCCTCAGCCACGGCGGACATGCCGCGGCGGCCGGTCTGAAAATCGAGACAGCCAAGCTCGAACATTTCCGCGCCGATTTCTGCGAGCACGCCGCCGGCGCCATTTCCGCCGAGAAACGCATCGCCGAGTTGCGGATCGACGCCGAGGTCGGATTCGGCGAGCTGACGATGCAAAGCGTCGTGGAACTGGAGCGGCTGGCTCCGTTTGGGCAATCGAACCCGCGACCGCTGCTTTGCGCCAGCGGCGTGACGCTCCTCGGGGCGCCGCAAAAGATTGGCGGCGGCGGCCGTCATTTATCGCTCAAGCTCGTGCAGCACGGCGTCACGTTGCGAGGAGTGGCGTTTGGCGGGGGCGATTGGGCCGAGGAACTGGCAGCCGCCAACGGCCCCTTGGCGGTGGCCTTCCGCCCCATCATCAACGACTTCCGCGGCCGGCGCACGGTCGAATTGCAATTGGCCGACTGGCAAGTTGCGCAACCGGCCGCGGTCGCGCTTTATTGACGGCAAGTATAGGGAAGTTATTTAATCCTCGATGCTAAGGCTCGATCGACGCCCTTCCCTTGCGCGGCTGTGGCACACGGATTGCGCCTGCTACTTTGGCCGAACATAGGCCAAGCATTCGTCTAAGCGAAGCGCCGCTTTGGCGGGGTTGTTGCCAATGTACCGCTGTAGGCGCTCGAATTGGTCTACATTGCGTACCAGGTGATCGAAGCTTTCCTCCTGCCAGAAGCGCCCGTATCGCCTGAGTTCCGCGTTGATCTTGCCGGCCGTGAATTTCTTCCACGACCGGCACTGCTGCTCGATTTCGGTCGTTCCCAGCAAGCAGACGAGCAGATGTACGTGGTTGGGCATCACCACGAAATCGCCCAGGTGATATCGTTCGCCGTCGAAGTGATGCAGGCTGTCGGCCACGATTTCCGCCAGTGGCCGATCGCGCAGCACACATTTACCGTAACCGCGGTCTAGGTAGTCCATGAACTGGCGCGTAAACTTGGCGTGGTATTCATCCTCCAAATCGGGATTCTCGCGCAGTGTTGCCTTCCAACGCCCGCTCGACGGGTCGATGCCATGACGGTGCAACCAAACGTCGCGCCGAGCGTGCCAGGCCCTCAGCAGGGTTTGCGGCACGGAATCATCGGTGCGAAACGTCACGAAGTAGGTGACGCCCGGTTGGCGCCAATGAGGCAGATGTCCTTCGCGGATGCTCAACTCGCCCTGCGGGTCGAACAGTTCGAACGTCATGGGATTTTCCGGTAAAGTAGCAGGCACACTCCGTGTGCCGTAGCTTCGCTCCAAAAACGCTGAAACTATCCCGCTCTGACAAGCTCTTCAAGTATCCGGTCGCTAAGGCTCGATCGACGCCCTTCCCTTGCGCGGCTGCGGCACACGGAGTGTGCCTGCTACTTTGGCTGCCAAACAGAATTCTCGACAAACTCGTAACTCTCCGGATCGAACCGCCGCATCCGCCAGCGGTATTTCCAGGTGAAGTCGGGCCAGAGCGTCGTGTTGCGGCCGTGCCGGTCGAGATACCAACTGGTGCAGCCGCCCAAGTTCCAGACCGTCCGCCGCATCTTTCGCTGCAACTCCTCATTGAAGGCGTCGCACGGCCCGCGCCGCACCTCGAACCGGCCTAGTCCGCGGGCCTGCATCAGCCGCAAACACCCGATGATATAGGGGATCTGGGCTTCGATCATGAGCAGCAACGACGTATGGCCGATGCCCGTATTGGGACCGGTCATCAGAAAAAGATTGGGAAAGCCGGGGACCGTCGTGCCCAGATAGGCCCGCGATCCGCTTTCCGCCCAGGCCCGCGCCAGGCTCGTGCCGCCGGCGCCTTCCACGCGCCGGGCGACCGGATTGTCGGTCACGCGGAAGCCGGTGCCGAAGATCAGGGTATCGACCTCGCGCTCGCGACCGTCGATCGTCACGATCGAATGCGCTCGCACTTCGCGGATTGTCTCGGCGACGACCTCCACGTTTGGCGCCGCGAGCGACGGGTAGTAGTCGTTGGAGATCAGCATTCGCTTGCAGCCCGGTGCGTAATCGGGCGTCAGCTTCCGCCGCAGTTCGGGATCTTCGATTTGGCGGGCCAGGTGCTTGCGGGCCATGCGTTCGAGCAGCACGGTCAGCCGCGGGCGTTTGGTGAGCGCCAGCGCCACCAGTTCTCGCGACCAGTACACGCCGGCGCGGACGATCCGCTGCGCCGCGGGCACGCGGCGATACAAGGCCCGCTCGGCGTCGGTGATCTCGCGGTCGAGATGCGGAAAGACCCACGGCGGCGTCCGCTGAAAGAGGTATAGGCGTTTCGCTCGCGGTTGGATCTGGGGCACGAATTGCACCGCCGAGGCCCCCGAACCGATCACGGCGATGCGCTGGTCGGCCAGATCGTGAGCGTGGTCCCAGCGGGCCGAATGAAAAGACCGGCCCTGAAACGTCTCCAGCCCCTCCAGCGCCGGGACCGAAGGCTCGCTGAGCGCCCCGCAAGCCAAGATCAACACGTCGGCCAGCCACGGCCCGCGAGAAGTCGCCAGCCGCCAGCCGCGGGCCGCCTCGTCCCATTTCGCCAGCCGCAATTCGTGCTCGAAGCGCACATGGGGAAGCAGCTTGAAACGCTCGGCAAGCCCTTCCAGATAAGCCCAGATCTCCGCCTGGGTCGAGTATGTGTGGCGCCACTCGGGGTTGGGCGCGAACGAGAACGAGTAGAGATGCGAGGGCACGTCGCACTTCGAGCCGGGATAGCTGTTGTCGCGCCACGTGCCGCCCAGTCGATCGCTCCGCTCGAAGATCGCGAAATCGATCCCCTCGCGCTGGAGTGCCATCGCGATTCCTAGCCCCGAGAACCCCGCGCCCACGATCGCCACGCGCGTGCGAGCCGGGCCGCCCGGCGCGGCGGCTGACGAGAGCCGAGCGGGATCTTCTGAAATCATTCGCCTATCTTACTCTTCGCGATTACCCTTCGCAGTTCCGATCGTTTATAGTAAAGCTCGACCCGCCGGGCGCCAATTCGGGCGCCGGCGCCGGGGAGAGTTTCGGGACCGATTCATGAGTCATTCGCCGCGAGTCTGGGCCGCTTGCTTGATCGTGGCCGCCGGATTGGCCTCGCATTCCGGCGCCGCTGAGCCGGCTCCCGCTGTGCCAACCGCAGCCGAACTCGATTTTTTCGAGAAACGCATCCGGCCGGTCCTCGTCGAACACTGCTACGCCTGTCATGGCGGCGAAAGCGAAAAGCAGACCAAGGGCGGATTGCGGCTCGATGCGCGCTCCGCTTGGGAGGCGGGGGGCGATTCGGGGCCGGCGATCGTGCCGGGCAAGCCCGACGAAAGTCTGTTGATCCAGGCCGTGCGCTACGACGACGCCGCGTTGCAAATGCCGCCCGAAGGGAAGTTGCCCGACTCGGTGGTCCGCGATTTGGAACAATGGGTCGCCGCCGGCGCCGCCGATCCGCGGACCGCTGCTTCGGCCCTTGAGAAATCGGCCGCCAAGAAATCAGGCGCCGTTCGCGCGGAAGACCATTGGGCCTATCAGCCGCTCCACAAAAGCGCTCCGCCATCGGTGCAAGACGCCGCCTGGCCGGCCGGCGCCATCGACCGCTATATCCTCAGTCGCCTGGAAGACGAGCAACTGCATCCCGACGTCGAGGCGGACCCGGCGGCGCTCGTTCGCCGAGTGTATTTCGATTTGGTCGGTCTGCCGCCGTCGGCCGAAGAGATCGCGGCCTTCGTCGCCGAGCAACAGCCCGGCGCCAGCGAACGGCCCGACGCTTATGAGCGGCTAGTCGATCGGCTGCTGGCTTCGCCGCAGTTCGGCCAGCGCTGGGGCCGGCATTGGCTCGACGTGGCGCGCTATGCCGAATCGGTGACGCTGCGCGGCCTGGTGTTCCAAGAAGCATGGCGCTATCGCGACTACGTGATTCGCGCCTTCAACGA
>DATNEC010000465.1:0-2319 GCA_035606815.1 Pirellulales bacterium | reverse complement strand
GTTGGTGGCCAAAGAGGGCCGCATCCAAGTCGGCGACAATCCGAAAAAGGGCCTGAGTTGGAAAGAGGCCTGCAGCCTGCTGGGTATGAACCCGCTGGAAGTGACCGGCAAGTTCGAGCGCGGCAAAGGCGAAAGCCCCTTGTCGAGTTCGCAAGTCGGCGGCGTGCAGATGGCCGAGGTGGCCGTCGATCGCGACACGGGCGTCGTCAAGATGAAGAAATTCGTGGCCGTGCAGGACATGGGGCTGGTCGTCAGCCCGCGAAACGCCAAAAGCCAGATCTACGGCGCCGTGATCATGGGCATCGCCTACGCCTTGTTCGAAGAACGGATCATGGACAACAAGACCGGGGCGTTTTTGAACTGCGAACTGGCCGATTACAAGCTGCCGCGGTTGGGCGACATCGGCGAGATCATCGTCGAGCTGCACGAGCCGGCGAGCGAATACGAGCGCGGCGTGGTGGGCCTGGGCGAGCCGCCGGTAATCAGCCCAGGGGCGGCGATTTCCAACGCCGTCTGCAACGCCCTCGGCGTGCGCGTCCCCGTGCTGCCGATGATTCCCAAACGAGTGCTGGACGCTCTGGCAAAGGGAGGTAAAGCCTGATGAAAGCTTTCGACTATGCGGCGCCCGAACTGGAGCACGAAGTGCTGGAACTGCTCTCGGCCGTGCCGGGCGAGACGGAGATTCTGGCCGGCGGCACCGACCTGGTGGCTTTGATGAAGCAGGGGATCGTCAACCCGGACCGGGTCGTCAACATCATGGAGACGCCGTCTCTGCGCGGCATTTCGGCCGATTCGCTCGGAGTGACAATCGGCGCCACGACGACGCTGGCCGAGATGCTCGAAGCGCCCGAGTTGGACGCCTACCCGGCGATCAAGCAGGCAATCGAGGGCATCAACGCCGTGCAATTGCAATCGCAAGGCACGCTCGGCGGCGAGCTATGCCAGCGGCCGCGCTGCTGGTATTTCCGCAACGGCCACGGCCTGCTGGCCAACGCCGGGCGAATGGTCGCCCAGGGGGACAACCGCTACCACGCCATCTTTGGCAATGCGGGGCCGGCCAAGTTCGTGCATCCTTCGCGCTTGGCCCCGGCCCTGATCGCGTTGGGCGCCCGGCTGCGGATCATCGGTCCGACGGAAGAAGACGAAACGATGCTGCCGCTGGAGACGTTCTTTCGCGCCCCGCGGCACGAAGGCCAGCGAGAACACATTCTTTCGCCCGACCAACTGATTACGCACGTCATGCTGCCGTCGGCCGAAGGACTGGCCAACGCGACCTACGAGGTGCGGCAGGGTGAAGGGCCCGACTATCCGCTGGTCGCCGCGGCGGCCGCGCTCAAGATCGAGGGTGGACTCGTCAGCCGGGCGAGCATCGTGTTGGGGCACGTCGCCCCGACGCCTTGGCTGTCGGCTGAGGCCGAACGCGCGATCGTCGGCCGGCCGGTCAATCGCGAGACGGCCCGCGCGGCCGGCGAAGCGGCCGTGGCCGAAGCGACGCCCCTGTCGGACAACGTGTACAAGGTGCAACTGGCCCGCGTGGCTGTCGAGCGCGCGATTTTGTCGGCCGCCGGAATCGAAACGGGAGGGTTTTAGCGATGGGAACGAACCTCGATGGACAGCCGGCCGGCAATCTCGGCGGCGAGCAATCGGCCTGC
Source organism: Pirellulales bacterium (assembly GCA_035606815.1). GTDB lineage: Bacteria > Planctomycetota > Planctomycetia > Pirellulales > JAICIG01 > JAICIG01. Next base: position 667 of record DATNEC010000465.1, on the reverse strand, counting down.
CGTTACTTGCGATCGAAAGGGATGTACGTCACCGGCACGATGAACCCGGCCGTCGACGACGGCCAGATGGGCGACGGCCACTGCTGGTGCAACAAGACCCAAGCCGTGCTCGGCCCCGACGACGGATTCGTCGAGCGGAAGTCGTGCGTGCCGGGCCGTAATTGCTACGTGGCGCTGGTCTGAATTCGCACCAGCAGTTAATTGCGAACGCCAGGGACAGGCGAGCCGGAGGCGTCAGCCTCCGGGTTGTGTGGCGCCGATTTCGAACTTGATTCGCGAGCGTAACAGCGATACCCGGAGGCTGACGCCTCCGGCTCGCCAAACTGAAGTGATTGCTCCGGCTCGCCAATCGCCGCAGCTACGCACCGATGGTATCGGCCAATTCCGCTTCGCGCTCGGCGACGAACGGGCTCGACGCCTTCGGGCAATCGCCGAAGCTGATGCCCAAGGCCCGCGCGGCTTGCACCGCCGAGCTTTTGCGATCGACGACGCTCAGCCGGCTGACGGCGTCGGCGATCGGCACATGGTCGATCTGCGGCGGATGAAAGCAGATCATCTGACCGAACTCGCCGTGATGCACCAGCCGCACGGCGTGGGCGCCGAATTGCGTCGCCAGCACGCGGTCGAAGGTCGTCGGCGGGCCGCCGCGCTGCAAGTGGCCGAGCAC
>DATNEC010000463.1:0-4515 GCA_035606815.1 Pirellulales bacterium | reverse complement strand
CCAAGCACGTCGAACCGAAGCTGGTGATGCTGCGCGATCCGGCCCTGCTTCAGTACGGCGCCGCAGAACTCGACCGGCTGGCTCGAAACATCAAGGACCATAGCTATCGGCTGTTCGCCGAGGGCGGCGAGTTGCACCTGGTGGCCGCCGGCATGCGGCTGCACGGCGCCGATCCCTTCGAATTGTTCGAGCGGCTTCAGGCTTCGGGCGCGAAGCATCTGGATCCGGGCCATGCGTTTTATCTGGGCTATGAAATGGCCAAGGCCGTCACGGCGCTGACGCTGGGCAAGCAATATCGCCAAGACCAAGCGCTCGACTGGGGCTTTTTGACCGCGCCGGAGCAAAGTCATCGCGAGCGCAAGGCCGCCGCGGAGAAATCCGAGCGAAAAACTGGATCTTCGCGCGACGAGGAGGCGTAAATGCAGTCGCCATCGTCTTCCGGGCTTCGAGAATCGCTCGAAGCCGCCGCTCCGCTGGTCGAAGAACTTAATCCCGCGCCCGACGCGCAAGAGATTTTTCTGCGTCTCGCCGACAAGCCGCACTGCTTGTTTCTCGACAGTGCGCGCCGCGATCCAACGCTGGGGCGATATTCGTTCGTCACGGCCGATCCGTTCGCCTATCTTCAGCTTGAGGTGAACGCCAACGGCGGCTTCGAGCGATTGGCCGGCGAGATGGCGCGCTACACGGCGCCGAACTTGCCCGATCTTCCGCCGTTTCAAGGCGGCGCGGCGGGATTGTTTGGCTACGATCTCGGCCGGCAACTCGAACGTTTGCCCGCGCCGCGGATCGATGAATTCGGCATGCCCGCGATGGCGGTCGGTCTCTACGACGTCGTGGTCGCGTTCGATCACCTTGCCAACCGCTGTTGGCTCGTATCTCACGGCTGGCCGGAGCCAGATCCACGGCTTCGCCGCGAACGGGCCGCCGCGCGGTTGAAGGAATTCACGGGTTGGCTGAAATCGCCGCCTTCGCGGATCGGCGCGCGGACGTTCCAGCAGGCCGCTTCGCCGCTGGCAAGAGCAAGCCTCGCTCCGCAATTTCCGATGCCGCACTTGCCCGGCTTGACCAGCAATTTTTCCCGCGAAGGCTATTTGCATGCGGTCGAACGGGCCGTCGAATACATTGCCGCCGGCGATATTTTTCAAGTCAACCTGGCCCAGCGACTGTTGCACCCGGCGGAAGACGACGCGGTCGAGCTTTATCTACGGCTGAGGGGCCGAAATCCAGCGACCTTCGCCGGCTACTTCGATCTCGGCGATTTTCAGATCGCCAGCGCGTCGCCCGAACGCTTCTTGCGCGTCCGCGAGGGGCAAGTCGAGGCCCGGCCGATCAAAGGCACTCGGCAGCGGACCCGCTCGCCCGAGGCCGACCTGTTCGCAGGCGACGAGTTGCAGGCGAGCGAAAAGGACCGCGCCGAAAACGTGATGATCGTCGATTTGCTGCGCAACGATCTGTCGCGCGTCTGCCGCGCCGAGAGCGTGCAGGTCACGCAGCTCTGCGGCCTGGAAAGTTACGAGTTCGTGCAGCACCTGGTTTCGGTCGTCCGCGGGGTCTTGCGCGACGATTGCCCGGCGCTCGACGCGCTCAAGGCCGCGTTTCCCGGCGGCTCGATCACCGGCGCGCCCAAGGTGCGGGCGATGCAGATCATCGCCGAACTGGAACCGACCGCGCGCGGCGCCTATTGCGGCTCGCTGGGCTATCTTGGGTTCGACGGCGCGCTCGACGCGAATATTCTGATCCGCACGATCACGTCCGGACAGGGCTGGCGCCAAGCCCCGGTCGGCGGCGGCATCGTCTATCAGTCGGTTCCGGCGTTAGAATATGAAGAGACGTGGCACAAGGCCGAGGGGCTGCTCCGCTCGCTGCGATGATTCTGCTGATCGACAATTACGACAGTTTCGTATTCAACCTGGCCCGCTATTTCGAGCGCCTCGGCCAGCCGACGCACGTCGTGCGCAATGACGCGATCGACCCCGCCGGAGTCCGCCGATTGCGGCCCGACGCCGTCGTGCTCTCGCCCGGTCCCTGCGCCCCGCAACAAGCCGGTTGCTCGCTACGGGTCGTGAGCGAGTTGCACGCCCAACTGCCGATGTTGGGCGTTTGCCTCGGGCATCAGGCGATCGCGGAAGCGTTCGGCGGCCGAATCGTGCGGGCGGCGGAGCCCGTGCATGGCAGAACCTCGCCGATGTTTCACGACCAACGGGGCGTCTTCGCGGGCATCGCCAGCCCCGCGCGGGTCTGCCGGTATCATTCGCTCGCAGTCGACGAGGCGTCGTTGCCCGAGTGCTTGGAAGTCACGGCGCGCACGCAGGACGCTGTCGTGATGGGACTTCGGCATAGAACGCTGCCGATCGTCGGGTTGCAATTTCATCCCGAGTCGATCCTGACCGATTTTGGCTTCGAGCTGTTGGCGAATTTCTTGCGGATCGCCGGATTGCAGCTCACCGGGGAAATCCCCGGAATCGCCGCCGAGCGGCGCGATCCGCCTCAAGAGGAACGGCTGCCAAAAATTCCCGTGACGTTTTGAGGTGATGATGATCCTCGAAGGGCTGATTACGACCATCAACGAAGATCGCAGCGTCAACATCTCGCCAATGGGGCCGATCGTCGATGCGTCGATGCGCGAGCTGACATTGCGGCCGTATCAGACTTCGACGACGTACCGCAATCTCAAACGCACCCGGCAGGGCGTGCTGCACGTGACCGACGACGTCGAGCTGTTGGCCCGCGCGGCGGTGGGACGTCTCGATCCGTTGCCCGAACTGCTGCCGGCGCAGGCAGTGGAAGGTTGGATTCTGGCCGGCGCGTGCCGCTGGTATGCGTTCCAAGTGCGCTCGCTCGACGACTCGCAGCAGCGCACTACGATTTCGGCCGAGGTCGTCGACTCGGACCGGATTCGCGATTTCTTCGGCTTCAACCGGGCCAAGCATGCGGTGGTCGAAGCGGCGATCCTGGCGACCCGGACCAAGTTTCTGCCGGCCGCCGAAATCCGCGGCGAATTCGCGCGGCTCGCCGTGCTGGTCGAAAAAACCGGCGGGCCGGCGGAGCGCCGAGCGTTCGCATTTCTTGACAATCATGTGACCAGAGCGCTCGGCGGCGGCCTTGCTCCGGGCGCGATTGTCGTCAAGGCGCCCAGCCGGCTGCACTTTGGGATGTTTTCGTTTGGCCAGCCGGGCGTCCGGCAATTCGGCGGGGCGGGGGCGATGATCGATTCGCCCGGCGCGGAACTTCGCTTTTCAATCGCCGACCGGCTGCAAGTCGTCGGCCCATCCTGCGGACGCCTGAGGGGGTTCGCCGAACGCGTGGCTCGTGGGGCCGAATGGATTCCGCCGGGCATTCCCTGCCGGATCGACGCTCGAAGCGTTCCGCCCGAGCACGCGGGCCTTGGCAGCGGCACCCAATTGGGTATGGCCGTGGCCATCGGGTTGAACGCTTTTTTCGGCGGGCCCTGGCGGACCGCCGAGGAGTTCGCTCGCGCCTCGGGACGCGGTCGGCGTTCGGCGATCGGGCTGCACGGGGCGATGGCCGGCGGCTTCTTGATCGAGGCCGGCAAGTTTGCCGACGATGCGATTTCGCCGCTGATCTCGCGCATCGAGTTGCCGTCGGACTGGCGGTTCGCACTGTTTTGGCCGCGCGGCGAACAGGGGCTTGCGGGCCAAGCCGAACTGCAGGCGTTCGAGCGGTTGCCGCCGACTCCCGCTACGGCGACGCAGGCCCTGTGCCAGCAGGCATTGCTTGAGCTGGCGCCGGCCGCGGCGGAACAAGACTTCGATCGCTTCAGCGAAAGCCTCTATCGTTTCGGTCGCACGGCGGGGCAATGCTTCGCCGCCGAGCAAGGCGGATCTTATGCCAGCCCGCGCATCGCCCAGCTCGTCGATCGGCTGAGGAGCCTAGACATACGGGGCGCCGGGCAATCGTCTTGGGGACCGGCCGTGTTTGCATTGACCGCCGACGTGCAACGAGCGCAAGAGCTTGTCGCGCAGATCGCGGGAGAGGCGCCCGACCTCGAATCGCTCGTTGCCGCCCCCGCAAATTGCGGCGTGCGCGCCGACCCGAGTTAGCTTGCTCAGGGCTGGCGCGGCCTGGGATGACCCGGATCACCGCCTACCCCGCCAGAGGTAGATGCAAGCTTTATTTTGTTGGGATTTCGTTAGAAATCGAGTAACGTAACGTTTACGCGCGACAACCTACGACAGGTTCGCCTGGGGTAATCGGCACAGAAGCCACCGAGATCGGGATACTCGGCACGGCGGAAGAAGCATTCGCCCTGGTTCCTTGTTTGTCATGGGCAAACGCGGGAGCGTGCGATGTCGATTCGTTTCCAGTGCCCCAACGGCCACGAGATGAACGTCAAGGACAAGTACGCCGGGTTGACCGGCCTCTGTCCGCATTGCCAAGTTCGCGTCCTGGTGCCGAGCCTGGCGCCGGCCAAGCTAAGCGACGATGCGATCTTGGAATTGCTTGGCCCGCCCAGCGAAGACCCCGACGATCTGCCGGTCCATCAAGATCCGAAGC
>DATNEC010000435.1:0-2280 GCA_035606815.1 Pirellulales bacterium | reverse complement strand
AGCCCGCCAACGCTTCCTCTTCGGCGCAGCCCTCCCAAGGGGACGAGTCGGGCTACCAGGCGGCAGAATCGCAACGACGCGCGGAGGCGCAACATCAACTGGCGATGCAAAACGCGGCGTCAACGGCCGGAACTCAGCCCTCGGAGGAGCCACCCGCCGGCGCCGAGCAGCCGATCGAGTTGAGAATTCCGCCGGGCAGCCCGCCGCTGGCCCTGGAAGGCTATTGCCCCGTCACGCTGGTCGAATCGCGAAGCCTACCCTCGGGAGACCCCTGGCAGGTCGGCGATCCGAACGTGGGCGCCATCCATCGCGGCATGCTGTACCTGTTCACGAACACCGCGAATCAGCAGAAATTCATGGCGAACCCCGATCGCTATAGCCCGGTGCTGCGCGGTCACGATCCGGTGCTGGCCTTGGACAAAAACCAGGCCGTTCCCGGCCGGCGCGAATTCGGCGTCTTTTGCGAAGGGCGGATCTACCTGTTCTCGAGCGAAGCGACGCTCGGACACTTCGCGCGCAACTCGAAGCGTTATAGCGCCGACATCCTGCAAGCCATGCGGTAGATCGACTTATCGCCACTAGCGATTCTCTTCCGCCACTTCCTCTCGCTCCGCGCTGGGCGTTTCGCGTTCGGCGTTTCCGGTGATCCTCAGGAAGAACCGCTCCAGGTTTTCCTCGTCGAGCCTGAGATGCCGCAGCGTGACGCCGCTGGCGGCGGCGATGCGGAAGAATTCGAGCGTCGTCCACGAGGCAGGCACGGCTGCGATCGTTCGCTCGCCGTTGCCGGCCGACGGTTCGCCCTCGGAAAGCTCGGCGCCTACCTTTCGCAGGGCGTCCATGAAGGGTCCGCGCGGACCCTCCCAACCCAACTCGTAGCGATTGCCGGCGTCGCCCCGCAGATCCTCGATCGTCCCCGCTCGCACGATCGTCCCGCGATCGAGCACCACGATCTGCCGGCAGAGCCGTTCGACATCACCCAACAAATGCGTGCAGAGGATTACGCTCTTGCCCGTTTCGGAGATCAGATCGCCGAGCAATTCGAGCATGGCGACGCGCCCGGCGGGGTCGAGGCCGTTGGTCGGCTCGTCGAGCAATAGTAATTCCGGATCATGCACCAGCGCCGCGGCCAGCTTCAGCCGCTGCAAATTGCCGGTCGAGTATTCTTCCAGCCGGCGGTAGCGCAATTCGCCCAGACCGACGTAGTTGAGCACTTCGTGCGCCCGGCGGCGCGCGTCGCGGTGCGGCATGCCGTACAGATCGCCCGCCAGGGCGACGAACTCGACCCCTCTCAACACGGGGACGATCGCGGCCGACTCCGACATGTAGCCGATGCGGCCGCGCAGGTCGTTGCTCGAATGGAGCAGATCGCAGCCGAGAATCGTGCCGCCGCCCGAGTCGGGCTTGAGCAGGCCGAGCAGAATTTTGAGCAAGGTCGATTTGCCGGCGCCATTGTTGCCCACCAGGCCGATCGTCCCCGGTTCGAGCGCCAGCGTGACGTCGTAGAGCGCTCGCAGGGAGCCGTAGTTGCGGCTGATATCGCGGATGTCGAGCAGCGGCATCAAGTCTTGGCAAGCAGCTCTTCGAGGAGCTTGGCCACCAGCGACGGATTGTCGGATTTGACGATGTGCTCGATGCGCGAAGCCGGCGTCTTGAGCTTTTCCAGCGACGCCTTGACCCGTTCCCACTGCTTGGTCCGGGCCTTGCCCTCGGCCAGGTAGAGTTCGGTCACTTGCTCGCCCAGCCGCTGCAGGACGATGGCGTCCTGGTTCTGGTAGTAGTTCCGGATGATTTTGTCTTGGTACTTGGTGCGTTCCGCCATATCTTGAGCGTCCTTGGGGGAAAAAGTGGGCGATGCGAACGAATGCGCAACTGGGCAAACTCGGTCGTCGTTAAGGGCCTCGCTCGGCGTGCAAGACTAGTCTACCGGCGAGTCCGCCTCGCTGGCAAATCGGCAGCCGTCTTCGCGGAACTTGACAAAAGGCCCGCGTCTTTCGGCCTCGCGGAATTTCCTGCCGCGACCTATGATGGCGCCGCATGGCCAGCGTCGAACGAAGCCAATTATTCGCCGGTTTGCGAGTCACCAGCTTCGGCACGCTGGCCAGCCGGCTGCTGGGAATGGTCCGCGACATGGCCACCGCGTCGTTGCTCGGCCTGTCGGGCGACGGCGTGATGGACGCCTTCGTGGTGGCCTTTCGCATTCCGAATCTGTTTCGCCGGCTGTTCGGCGAAGGCGCCCTGGCCGCCAGCTACTTGCCCGTCTTGTCGGCCAAGCTGGAGCAA
>DATNEC010000432.1:0-8504 GCA_035606815.1 Pirellulales bacterium | reverse complement strand
TTGAAATTGACGCGATGAAAGACGCATGTTATGCGAGTCCGCACGCCGCAACTTCGCATAAGGGATTTGGCGACTCGCGCCAAGACAGCATGGTTAAACTGCGTATTGCCCATTCAGCGTACAGTTCGCGTTGGCCCTGGGATGCAGGCAAACATCCCGCCCGAGGACGAAACCTTCTTGGTCTGGCTGCAACCGGGCATGTCGATCAGCCTCGCCCAGTCCGTTGAATCGTACATCCACTCCGAAGATAAGAGGCCTCGGCGGGTGAAGATCACGCCGCCGCCGGCGCCGCAAACGGCGCAAATGACAACCGAGCAGATCATCCGTGAGAACTACCATCTACCAAGTGCCCTATCGATCGAACCGATCGCAATATCGCTTGCCAGGCAACCGGTGTTTGTCCCAGTCGATGACGCAACGGCAGCGCAGGAAGCCGGCACTATGCCAGAACGACTGCGCATCAAGACAGCGGACGACATTGATGGCAGCACATGGGCATATACCTATACGAATCGGCACGAATTTTCGCGAGCGTTTCCTGCTGGCGGCGGATATGCCGACTTGAGCTTCGAAAGCTTTCTCGAAATCATCGAACGCGACGGCAAGTTTCGAGGGATCGTCCTCAATGCGGGTTCCGATACCTCTTATCACATTCCGCGAGAGCTGTTCGAAGCGGTCAAGCAAGCATTGCCCGGTCGCGATGGGCTCGGCATTTGACCGCGCGTTGTTTCGCCGCGACAGGTAGAATGAAAGGCGGTCACCCCAACTAGGAGATAGCCTGTGCTCACGATCGGCGATCCGCGTCCGGCGCACGACTGCCAAGGCTTTTCGCGCCGCGAATTTCTGCGGATCGGCGCGTTGGGTTGCGGCGGACTGTCGCTGGCCGGTTTGTTACAGGCGCAGGCCCGCGGCGCCGAATCGCCGGTGCTGACCGGCAAATCGGTGGTGCTGCTGTTTCTGCACGGCGGGCCGCCCCACATCGAATTCTTCGACCCCAAGCTGACCGCTCCGCAGGAAATCCGCTGCGTCACGGGCGAGGTGCAAACCAAGCTACCGGGCGTCACCTTCGGCGGCACGTTTCCCAAATTGGCGGCCCTGGCCGACCGCTTCGTCGTCGTCCGCTCTTACGGCTCCGGCAGCAGCGATCACACCTACGGCCGCACGGTGGCCGGCGGCGATCCGCAAGGCCCGGCGATGAGCGCGATCTATGCTCGGGTGCGCGGCACGAACCACCCGCAGACGGGCCTGCCGACCAACGTGCTGGTGCTGCCGGAAGCCGTCAAGGACGGCCTGAAGCTGGACAGCAACTTCGAGACGGCCGCGCTGCCGACCTTGACCCAAGCCGGCTCGCTGGGACCGACCTATGCGGCGTTCAATCCCAGCGGCGGCGGCGACCTGAAGGCCGACATGCAGTTGTCGCTGCCCGCGGCGCGGCTGGAAGATCGCCGCGGATTGCTCCGCCAGCTCGATCAACTGCGAAAGCACGCCGACACGTCGCGCTCGATCGAGAGCCTGTCGTTCTACCAGCAGCAGGCGTTCGAGGTCGTGATGCGGGGCGTGGCCGAAGCCTTCGATCTATCGCAAGAGCGGCCGGACGCGATCGCCCGCTACGACACAAGCGGGCTGTTCAAGATGGAGGAGCTGACTCGCTGGTACGACATGCGGCGGGCCTCGAACCAGCTCGGGCGCCAGATGCTGCTCGCCCGGCGGCTGTGCGAGGCGGGCTGCGGGTTCGTCACGGTTTCCGATTGCGGCTGGGACTACCACGCCAACGGCAACAGCCCCAAGCAGATGGCCGGCATCTACTCGATGGGCGGCCAGGTCGACCATGCCGTGAGCGCGTTCATCGAGGACGTGCGCCAGCGCGGCCTGGAAGACAAGATCCTGCTGGCCGTGACCGGCGAAATGGGCCGCACCCCGCGGCTCAACGGCAACGGCGGGCGCGATCATTACGGCGAATTGACGCCGCTGTTGCTGTTCGGCGGCGGGCTGAAGATGGGGCAGATCATCGGCCAGACCGACCGCCAGGCCGGCCGGGCGTTGACCGACCCCTATCGGCCGGAACATCTACTTTCGACCGTGATGCACACTTTGTTCGACGTCGGCCGCTTGCGGCTCGAACCCGACGTGCCCAGCGAAATCATCCGCTTGACCGAAGGCGCCCGCCCGATCGCTCAGTTGTTTTAGATCGCCTCCCTCTCCCTCTGGGAGAGGGCCGGGGTGAGGGCGAAGCGAGATAGACGTGTTTGGACCAGGGATAACACGGATGGCACGGATACCAGAGGCGGCGTTGTTCGTCTTATCCGTGCTCTCCGTGTCATTCGTGGTTTTCTTGCGCTGTAGGATTAGGGATCGTGGAATTCGCAACCTAAGCAGCGGCGTGTCATCGTGACGCCATTTGACCTCACCGCGTTGGGAACATCCGCCCACATATGATCTCGGCCAAACGGAGAAGAGCGTTTTGAGCGCCTCCATGCTTATCAAGGAGTTTGGCTATTTTGAAGGCATTGCCCTGGCCGTCATCCAAGCCCAAGGTTGTTGCGTATATTGCCACGAGGATTTGCTGGCTAATCAACTAGGCTACTCGTCCATAACTATGGACCATCTTCTTCCAAAGACTCTGTATCCAGAAGTGGCATGGGACAACCGCAACCACGTCCTCGCATGTTCATCATGCAATGGCATGAAAGGCAGCCATGATCCGCTAAATGCTGGCGAAGCGGCGACTGAGATGCTGATTTCGCGCCAAGCCGAACTCATAGAGCGTGTACGCGAATATCTTGCTTCAGCTATCGAGAAACGGAGAGCAGAATGGATTCGCGTCACAGAGATAGTGCGCAGCTCCAAATAGGCCTCGTCAGCGGAATCTATGGGTTCTTCTGGCCGCAAGGGCGATGGAGCCGTGCGTTTTTTCGAGGCATTCCACGGCAACTGAATGTCGGTATCGACTATCCGGTTTGCATGGCGAAAAGGAGCAACCTTTGAAAGTATTCATTTGCCGTGTAGATGCCTTGCAAACGTACCGTTGCTCCGCCTCGAAGCCTAAATCCGCCCATAGATTCCGCCGAGGAGCCCCAAATAAATGCTCAGCCGTCCTCGACGAGTCCATCAGAAGAATCAAACTTCAATCTTCGGCTCGTTCTACGAAAGACTCACAATATTGGCCGCGTGGACGCTTGGATCATGGGCGGCGGTTGCCCACTCCCCGGCAACATCGGCCGCTCGTCTCTTAGGGCCACGCCGCTGATCTTCCGCCGCAGCGCCTCGCCGAGCAGAATCACCGCCGCTTTGGCGCCGAGCAACTGGCCGATTTCGTCTTCGATCGCCACGCGGCCGTGCGAGACCACCGGCGCCGGAATCGCACTTCGCCAAAGGCGACAAGGGCGCCCGTTCTTTCCCGCCGGCGAAAACTTGTGGCACGGGGCGGACGCGCTCAGTAGAGTAAACGGTCGGCGGCGCGAAATTGCGCCGTCGCCGCAAACTCGGAGGCGCCGAACGATGCCGCGTTCCGTCGTGTTTATTGTCTGGATCGCATTCTTGGGTAACGCAATGACAAGCGCCGCCGCCGCGGCCGGCTACGACCGGCCGACGGACAATCCGCATCAAAGCCGCTCGGCGATCGTGGCCGAGCACGGCATCGTGGCCACCAGCCAGCCGCTGGCCGTTCAAGCGGGGCTTGAGGTGCTCAAACGCGGCGGCAACGCGGCCGACGCGGCGATCGCGGCCAACGCCGTGATCGGCCTTGTCGAACCGATGAGTTGCGGCATCGGCGGCGACTTGTTCGTGCTCTACTGGGATGCGAAAACCAAAAAACTTCATGGCCTGAACGGTAGTGGCCGTAGCCCCTATCAACTTTCGAGAGAAGTCTTCGCCAAGCGGGACTTGGATCAAATCCCCGACGAGGGGCCGCTCTCATGGTCGGTGCCGGGCTGCGTGGCCGGCTGGTTCGACCTCGGCGAGCGTTTCGGCACGCTGCCGATCGCGGACCTCCTCAAGCCGGCGATCGAATATGCGGAGCATGGCTTTCCGGTGAGCGAGGTCATCGCCCGTGATTGGCGCGCATCGGAAAGCAAACTGTCGCAATGGCCCGACTCAGCGAAGACTTATTTGCCCGGCGGCCACGCGCCGGCCGAGGGTGAGATGTTTCGCAATCCGCGCCTGGCCGCCAGCTATCGAGCGATCGCCGCGGGGGGCGTCGATGCCTTCTATCGCGGCGAGATCGCCAAAAAGATCGTCGCCTTCAGCGAGAAAAACGGCGGCTATTTTTCTCTGAGAGACTTCGCCGATCACAAGAACGATTGGGTCGAGCCGGTTGGCGTGAACTACCGCGGCTACGACGTTTGGGAGTTGCCGCCCAACGGCCAGGGCATCGCCGCGCTCGAAATGCTCAATCTGCTGGAGGGCTACGAGCTCGCACGAATGGGCCCCGGCAGTCCGCGATATCTGCATCTGCTGACCGAAGCCAAGAAACTGGCTTTCGCCGATCGGGCGAAGTTCTACAGCGATCCCGACTTCAATCGCTTGCCGGTCGCCGAGTTGATTTCGAAGCCTTATGCCGACAAGCGGCGCAAGTTGATCGACGAAGCGCACGCGGCCGACGACGTGCCGTCCGGCGACCCGCGCCTGGAACATGGCGACACGATCTACATGGTCGTAGTCGATAAAGACCGCAACTGCTGTTCGTTCATTCAGAGCAATTACTACGGCTTTGGCTCGCAGGTCGTGCCGGGCGATGTGGGGTTCGCCTTGCAAAATCGCGGCGCGTTGTTCGCTTTGCAGGAAGACCACCTCAACCGCCTGGAGCCGCACAAGCGGCCGTTTCACACGATCATTCCGGCGATGGTCACCAAGGACGGCGAGCCTTGGCTGGCCTTCGGCGTGATGGGGGGCGACATGCAGCCGCAAGGGCACGTGCAGGTGCTGGTGAACATGATCGACTTCGGCATGAACGCGCAGGCCGCCGGCGACGCGGCCCGCATTCGCCACTCGGGCAGCGCCACTCCCACCGGCCTGGCCGCCGAAAAGCATGGCGGAACGCTCTTGGTCGAGAGCGGTATTTCCGACGAAGCGATCGCCGAACTGAGGAAGAAGGGACACCACGTCACTCGCGCCCACGGCGGCTTCGGCGGCTATCAGGCGATTCGCATCGACCGCGAGCATGGCACGCTTTCGGGCGGAAGCGACCCGCGCAAGGACGGCTGCGCGGCGGGGTACTGAGGTTCGCCCGCCGCAGCGCTCTCAACCGCCAATAGGAAGCTTGCGGATACGATGTCGGCCTTCCTCGACGATGACGATGGCCCCGGCAAGCAGTTCGGCGCTCGATTGCTCAAGAATGGCTTGCAAGCGTTCGATGACATGCTCAGTCCGCGTATCGCGGAGGCGGAACAGGACGACGCTGACTTGTTGCCCGGCTGACCCCGCGAGGATCTCGCCGAAATCGAGATCGAACGTCAGCACGATGCGCTGCTCTGCGAAACCCTTCTGGAATATATCGCCATTCGGCAGCCGCTGCAGACCTTGATCGCGTAGATGCACCGCGTCGTGGCCAGCCGCACGCAGCCACTCGATGACGCGCATCGAAACGCCCATATCTCCCAGGAATCGCATTGGCAAAACCATTTACTCAGTGATCACTTCCTCCTGAGCCAACCATGCCGCGTAAGACAACGCCTGCTGAATGTCCTCGGTTTCGAGATCGGGATAGTCGGCCAGCACCTCGTCCCATGTGGCCCCGTGGGCGAGCTGTCCAACGATTACCGAGACGGGGATGCGCATGCCTCGAATACTGGCGCGTCCGCCGAGAATCCGCTGATCAAATGTGATGCGATCCAACATAATCCCTCCTTCATGCCTGTTGGGCCGGGCCAGGAGAAATCCCTGAAGACGGATCGTCCATAGGTCGCCGGCTTCAGCGTCTAGAACCGCCGCCCGCCACGGCCTCGACCGCCGCCGACTCGGGAACGAGAAAGCTCATGTGCATTTCGGCATGGCGCAGATGCAGGCTGTCCCACTCGTCGAGACTCAGTTCGCCGAGCACGGGATGACGCGCCCGATCGATTTCGTCGTGCAGCCGCCCGATAGCACGGCGCAGCTCGGCCAACCCCGTTTGACTGTCCTGGTTCTCTGGAACGAGGGCTTCGCTTGCCGCGCGCGGCAGACGAAAACCCGCGGGCATCGGCCCGCTCAAAAATCGCTGCCGGTAAAAAACCCGCGCCACGAACCGCACCAGCCAGGGCGCCTTCAACTCCGACCCTTCGACGGACATTTCCATGGCGCGCGCCAGATGGCCGAGAGCTTGGCCCAACGACCAATTGCCAAGCGATTGCACGTCGGAAACGGCCAGCCGTTCGGCATCGTCGAGCAGATCTTGGTAGCTGTCGTAGCGCACCGCGCGCCTGCCCGAAACCTTCCTCGTGTTGACTGTCATAGTCCCCATGCCTCGCCGAAAACAGACGGTGGCGTTGCCCTCTCCAAGCCGTTCAGTCTATCGGTGAAGTCGCCGCCTGCCAAGCAGCCGCCCGGCGATTGAATGCCGCCGGCCGACTTGCGGGCCGTGCTAACTCATTGCAACATAGGCATTTCCCCATTTCACGCTGGCGACGCTGCCGGCGCCTCTTGCAGACGTTATAATCCGCAATGACCCGCTCCAAGCGGCGACGCCCCGAAGGAATTGCGTGTTTGCCGGGAGCGTCGGCAGCGAATCAAGGAGGAAGCGAGTGGCTCGCAGGACGCGGATTGTCATTCAAGCCCGCATGGGCTCCTCGCGACTGCCGCAAAAGATCGCGGCCCTCTTGGCGGGTCGGCCGATGCTCGCCTATACGGTGCGGCGCCTGCAAGCCGCCGCGCGGCATGCCGGCGATGCGGCGTCGATTTGGGAGGTGATGGTCGCAACGACTTCGGCGCCCGCCGATGATGCGACCGAGCGTTTGTGTCGATCGCTGGGTCTGCCATGCTTCCGCGGCCCGGAACACGACGTGCTGGGCCGCTACCTGGCAGCGGCGGCCGATCTGGCGCCCGGCGATACTCTGGTGCGGGCCACGGGCGATAACCCGTTCTATTGCCCGCATCGCACCGCCGCGATCGTGGCCGAACACGTTCGCAACGGCGACGATTACACGTGCATCGAGAATCTCTCGTATGTCGTGCCCGAGGCGATCGAGGTCGGCGCGCTGCGAAACATGACAACCCTGGCCGCGGATGACTATTGCCGCGAGCACGTCACGCCCTACTTCCGCCGGCCCGACTGCGGATTTCGCGTCGTTCAATTGCCGCCGCGTTGGCGCGGGCTGCGGCCACGTGTGCGGCTGACCGTCGACACGCCCGCCGAACTAGAGCAAATGCGGCGAATTGCCGGCGAATTGGCGGGCGACATGCTCGCGCCCTTGGAACGCATCTACGAACTCTACGATGGTGCATTCGCCGCTGAAGCGCACTTGCCCGAGCCGGCCGCATGAGCGCTGCAAGTCTGCAAGCATTGCGCGTCGCCGTGGTCGGGCTAGGCTCGATCGGTCGCCGGCATCTGGAAAACCTCAATCGTTTGGGGGTGGCCGCGCGCGTCGCGGTGCGCCGTCCGCGGGGCGCCAATGCCGCTTTCGAGCCGCCTGCCGGGGTCGCCGTCGCGCACTCCTTGCAAGAGGCCCTCGGCGATCCGCTCGACGCGGCGATCATCTGCAATCCGACGTCGCTGCACGTCGCGACGGCGCTGGAGTATCTTGAGGCCGGCGTCTCGGTGCTGATCGAAAAGCCGATCGCCCATCGGCTCGACGACGCCGAGCGGCTGATCGTCGCCGCCCGGCGCAGCGGCGCGTGCGCCGGCATGGCCTACGCGATGCGCTATCATCCCGCCTACCGCCTGGCCCGCGATGCGATCGCCGAGGGACGCATAGGCCGCATGTTGTATGCCAAGGTTTGGTTCGAGGCGTACCTGCCCGACTGGCATCCCTGGGAAGACTACCGACAAGGCTACGCCGCGCGGCGCGATTTGGGCGGCGGCGCCTTGCCGACCTTGGACCACGAGCTCGACTTCCTCAATTGGTGCTTGGGCCAGGCCGAGAGGGCCGAGGGCCGCAGCGGTCGCAGCGGCGCTTTGGATATGGATGCGGACGATTGGGCGACGCTTTCGATGCGCTATCCCAGCGGAGTGACAGCCGGCGGAACGTTCAGCCTTTGCCGGCGCGATCGCAGCCGCGGGTTCGAGTTCGTCGGCGAGCGAGGCACGCTGCAATTTGACTTCGAAAGCGGCCGGCTTGAACTGGCTCGCGGCGGCGAACACGGGGCCGAACTGCTTTGGAACGGCGCCGCTTACGATCTGAATGACATCTATCTGGAAATGCTGCGCGACTTTCTCGGCGCCGTAGTGGATCGCCGCCGCCAGGCGCCCGTGCCGCTGGAAGCGGGCTTGCACGCGCTGCGCGTGGCCGGGGCGGCGACCGGAGGAGGGTGATGGGGATCGGGGGTTGGTTCGGTTCGAACAGTATCACCGCCCGCCCGACGACGCTGCTTGA
>DATNEC010000424.1:0-12238 GCA_035606815.1 Pirellulales bacterium | reverse complement strand
GCCAGTTGCGAATTGCCGATGCGAATGATGTCGCCGGCCGACAAGATCTTGTCGCCTTGAATCAAATCGCCGCCCACCACGGTGCCGTTGCGGCTGTCCAAATCGCGAAGAGTCCACTGGCCCTCGCTCATGAACATTTCGGCATGGCAGCGACTGCAACGCTCGTCCTTGATGACGATTTGGTTGGTCGGCGCGCGACCGATCGTGACCGCCTGACCGGGGATCAAGCGGAACACGTCCGTCCATTTCGAGCCTTCGCGGATGACGAGATAAGCTAACATCGAGAAGCGAGGACTCGTGGTTGCCTGGGCTGATGAATTGCGCAAGTCTCGCTAGGCATTAACCTACCTTAGTCCCGTCGGGGGCGGCCCCGCAAGTGGCGCCGCGGGCCAGTAGCCAGAGAATCTCTTGACATCGCGCCAAATGGAATCGCCGCCCACGGGCCAGGGAAGCCGTCCTCCTGCGAGCAATCGGCCCAGGAGCGCCGAATCGGAAAAATCTCGCGTCCAGGCAAGCTTTTCTTGCATGGGCGACGGCCTTCGACTAGGCTACTAAGATACCCATCTAGTCGGCCTGCAAATCAAACTGGCCGAGGTCGCGGTTCTGTTTTCCGGTAGGAGAATTCTGATGGCAAGCCAGCGCTCGGAACAAGGTCGTTGTTGGTCGCCGCGGATGATTTGGACGATTTGCCTGGCAATTTTGGCCGTGGCGATCGCCGTGCCCTCGGCGGTCTGGGCGTTTGGGTTTCGGCAGGCGGTGGGCGGCATCTTCATCGACGCGCGGGGGGCCGTCACCAACGCCCAACAAGACCAAATCGGCCGCCTACGCGAATTGCGATTGAAGGAACTGAAGCAAGCGCCGGCCGATCTGAACCGGCCCGCCGAGCTGCGCAAAGTTTCGCTCCGTCTGCTCGACGAGGCGATCGGCGAATGTCTGCGCAATGACAAGCCGTTGCCTGATGAAATTACCTACCTGGCCGGTTTGCAGCGGATCGAGTACGTATTCGTGTACCCCGAACAGAACGACATCATCCTGGCCGGCTATGGCGAAGGCTGGCGGGTGGACGAACGTGGCAACGTGGTGGGCGTGACGACGGGCCGGCCGGTGTTGTTGCTCGACGATCTGCTGGTGGCGCTGCGAACGGCCGAACAAACCGCGCAAGGCGGCATCAGTTGCTCGATCGATCCGACCAAGGAAGGCCTGGCCCGGTTGCAAGAAGCCCAGCAGCGATTCGGCGGGCTTGGCACAACTCCCGAAGCGGTGGCCCAATCGCTCGAACGCCTGCTGGGACCGCAAATCGTCACCATCCAGGGAGTACCGGCCTTCAGCCACTTCGCGCGCGTGCTGCTGGCGGCCGACTTCCGGATGAAGCGGCTGGGCATGAATTTCGACCGCGCGCCGGTCAAAGGTTTGCCAAGCTACCTCCACATGCTCAAAAGCCAAAACAAGACGGGGTCGCAAAATATGCTGCCTCGCTGGTGGCTGACGACCGACTACGAACCGCTGCTGACCGACGGCGAGGGCCTTGCCTGGCAGTTGCGCGGTCCCGGCGTGAAGGCCATGAGCGAAGACGATTTCGTCGACGCCCAAGGCGGCCGGACGCAGAGCGGCAAGGCCAGCCCGTTGGCGCAGAAGTGGGCCGACAACATGACCGCCAAGTACGATGAGCTTTCGATCAAGGAGCCGATTTTCGGCGAATTGCGCAACTGCATGGATCTCGCCGTCGTCTCGGCCTTGATCGTCAAGGAGCGGCTGGCCACCAAGGCTGGTCTGAGCATGGGCGCCTTGCTCGACGCCGATGTGCTTCCGGCCGATGAGTATCTCGCGCCCAAGCAGATCGACACGCGGGCCAGCTTCATCGAGACGGGCAGCAACTATATCATTAGCGCCTCGGGCGGCGTGGCCATCCATGCTTGGGGCGCCGCCGATGCGAAGGAAACCAGCGACGAACTGGCGCCCGTTCGCTCGCAGGTCGCCGAGGGCCGGGCGAAAACGTGGTGGTGGAACTAGACCAGGCTGGAGTCTCTCAATGATAAGGCGGCGCTCGAAGACGGCAGGTCGTTGTTCGCGATGGATGATCTGCCTGGCGGCGTTGGCCGTGGCGGCGGCGGTCATTCCCCCGGCGGTTTGGGCCTTTAGTTTTCAACAGGCGGTCGGCGGCATCTTCATCGATCCGCGCGGCGTCGTCAGCAATGCCCATCAAGACCAAATCGGCCAACTCCGCCGCTTGCGGATTAGCGAGTTCCATCAAGTTGCCGGCGGTTTGAACCAGCGGGCCACGCTGCGCAAGGTTTCGCTCCGTCTGCTCGACGAAGCGATCGGCGAATGCCTGCGCAACGACAAGCCGTTGCCCGATGAGATCACGTACCTGGCCGGTTTGCAGCGCATCGAATACGTCTTCGTGTACCCCGAACAGAACGACATCGTCCTGGCCGGCTATGGCGAAGGCTGGCAGGTTGATCCGCGCGGTTACGTGGTGGGCGTGACGACGGGCCGGCCGGTGTTGTTGCTCGACGACCTGCTGGTGGCGTTGCGAACGGCCGAACAAACCGCGCAAGGCGGCATCAGTTGCTCGATCGATCCGACCAAGGAAGGCTTGGCCCGGCTGCAAGAGGCGAAGAAGTCCGGCGGACTCGGCGCGACTCCCGAAGCGGCGGCGCAATCGCTCGAGCGCCTGCTGGGACCGCAAATCGTCACCATCCAGGGCGTGCCGGCCTTCAGCCACTTCGCGCGCGTGCTGCTGGCCGCCGACTTTCGCATGAAACGGCTGGGCATGAACTTCGATCCTTCGCCCGTCAAGGGCTTGCCGAGCTATCTGCACATGCTCAAGAGCCAGAGCAAGGCCGGATCGCAAAACATGCTGCCACGTTGGTGGCTGACGACCGACTACGAGCCGCTGCTGACCGATGACGAGGGCCTGGCCTGGCGGCTGCGCGGGCGCGGCGTGAAGGCCATGAGCGAAGACGATTTCGTCGACGCCCAGGGCGGCCGAACGCAGAGCGGCAAAGCCAGCCCCCTGGCGCAGAAGTGGGCCGACAACATGACCGCCAAGTACGACGAGCTTTCGATCAAGGAGCCGATCTTCGGCGAATTGCGCAACTGCATGGACCTGGCCGTCGTCTCGGCCTTGATCGTCAAAGAGCGGCTGGCCGCCAAGGCGGGCCTGAGCATGGGCGCCTTGCTCGATGCCGACGCGTTTCCGGCGGACGAATACCTTGCCCCAAAGCAGATCGACACGAAGGCTAGCTTCATCGAGACTCGCAGCAGTTACATCATCAGCGCCTCGGGCGGCGTGGCCATCAATGCTTGGGGCGCCGCCGACGCCAAGGAAACCAGCGACGAGCTTGCCCCCGTTCGCTCGCGGGTCGCCGCGGGCCGGGCGAAGTCGTGGTGGTGGAACTAGCGATTGCATTTCACACATCCGGCCATCTAAGGGCAAGCTCGCCCTAGGCGCCAAAGGTGCAAATTGCCATCGCTGCCGTCCTGGCGTGAACACAATTGCCGGCAAGACGTCCAAGAAGTTGGCGAAAGTCGCAAAGCAGGCCGACTCCAAAGCCCGATTGTCCGGCCTCCGGTTCGAGCCGAAAAAACTCCGCAGCCAAGAGCAAACGGCCGGAGCTACCTGCCCACTTCCAGCTCTACTTGCCCGTTTCCAGCACGCTATTGTTATAAAACCCAGCCTGCATCGGGTTGCCCGGATCGGATCGCCACTGGCGCCCGTCGATTCGGTAGCGGTATTCGTGTTGGCCGGGCTTGAGCTTGAGCCGGATCGTGAATCGCCCTTCGCGATCCGGGCCTTGCATGGGGGACGCCTCGGGGCGCCAGTCGTTGAAGCTGCCGGCCAGTTGCACCGTCTTGGCGTCCGGGCCGGCATGGTAAACGAACGTCGCCTCGTAATCGCCGTCCGGAAGCTTGCGAAGCTGCGGCGTTCCCAGCCGAAGATCCTGGTCCTCGCGCATGACCTCCATCCGGCCGATCATCATTTCCTCCGTCGTCTCGTCGCCCCAACCGATCGTCGCGGCCGGGTCGGGATTGGACAGGTTGTTGCTCGAATTGTCGAAGGTGGCGGTGCAATGAACCACCGTCCCGGCGGGCATTCGCTTCGGCTCGGCCAGCGCGTAGGAATACTGCCAGTTGAAGTCGTATCGCGGCACGTCGAGCAAAGTCTCGCGCCGTCCGTCGGGATAAACGGCATCGAAGCGGAACGTTTTGCCCCGCAGATGCATGTGCGGCAGCATCGAATAGAGCCGCATGTCCTGGTCGAAGCGGTACTCGGCCTCGACGCGGTAATCATCGACGCCGGGGGCGATGTTGAACGCCGTATTGACCGCCATCGCGACAAGCAGTTCTTTTTCGACTTGCTTTGGATCGGCGAAAACCAACCCCGCCGTGCTGCGGTCGGTTTGCTCGCGGCCGTTGGGCGCATAGTGGACTTCGAAGCCCAGCCGCGAGCCGGCCGGAATTCGCTTCGCCGCGCCGGGCGGAAACGTCGAAGCCGGCAATCCCGGCGCGTAAATCGCCAGCGTGTTGAAAAGGGCCGCCTCGCCCTTCTTCGGGTTTCTGCCCGGCGGCGCGTAGTACAAAATCAGGTGATGAATCACCGAGCGATTGCCCGGCCGCGCCTCCGCCTGTTGAATCCATTTGTCCTCGGTGAAGCCAGGATCGACGACGAAATATTGGAGCGGCAACGATCCCTTGGCGGGCACTGTGAAAACCTTCGGCATGCTGAACTCGACGTCGGGCTTCGCGATCCGCCAACCGTCGACGAACCCCTTGTCCGCCGTCACCGCGGCGGCAGGCTCGCCTTCCGGCATGCCGTTGTCGATCCAGCGAAGAATCCGCCGCTTTTCGTCCTCGGGCAGCCGGCGGTCGTTCGCGAACTGGCCGAACTCGGGATTGGCATGCCAGGGGGGCATCCGGCCTTCTTCAAGCACTTCGCGGATCGTCTCCGACCAACCGATCGTTTCCTGATACGACGTCAAGGCGAACGGGGCGGCTTGCCCGGGGCGGTGGCACTCCAGGCACCGTCGTTCGAGAATGCCCGCGACGTCCTTGGAGTAGGTGATGTCTCCCGTCGGCGGTTTGCGAACCACGCGGCCGATGTGGCAGCCGACGGCGCGCGCAACCGGCGTCGAAATGCTTTTGCCGGCAAGTAATTCATCCAAGGCATCGGCCAATTCGCGGCGCTGCGGCTCGTTGCGGCCGTATCCAACGCCGTATTGATCGTCGATCCGCCCCCAATAGCGCACGACCCGCCGGCGATCGAGCAGAAACGCTTCGGGCGTGCGCACGGCGCCGAACTGATCGGCGACCCGGTTGCCGGGATCTTTCAGCAGCGGAAAGTCGATGCCGTGTGCGTCGGCGTAGCGGGCGATCTCGGCCAGCGAATCCTGCTGATTCGCGTCGATGCCGACGAACGCGGCGCCGCGAGGACCGTATTCCTTGGCCAGTTCCACCAGCCGCGGGGCATACAGCTTGGCCAAGGGGCATTCCGCGCCCAGAAAAACTACGACGACGGCCCGGTGGTCCGAAAAGTCCTTAAGCTCGTGCCAACTGCCGAGATAGTCTTGCAGCTTGAAGTTCTCGATCGTCTTGCCGACCGGCGACGTGGCCTCGCCGCCCAGAGCGGCGGCCGACATCGCGAGCAACGCGAAGGAGATCCTCAAGAATTGCATCACGGCTTCCGGATTGCACGACGGTCGATTGCTTCTGCTCCATAATACCCCTCGGCGCACGGCGGGGACAATCGCTCCCTGCGGCGGCTGGCGGCGGGCCGGCATAATCGCTACGGCCGGCGGCACCCCGATAGGGTGACGCGAAGTTCAAGCCGCTTTGCCGACCCGCCCGGCGAGCGGCCCGGCCGCGGTCGTTTCGGCCTGTTTTGCCGGCAGCAGACGCCAAACGGCCAACAGCAGCGCCAGGGCGAACCAGGTCGGAAATCCCCAAGCCAAGGTCAAATCGCCGAGCGCTTTGCCCGTCAGGCCCTTGGAAGTCAGAGGCCCGGTCAGGAGCAGGACCGGCAGCAAGACGCGAAGCCAAGCGTCGCGGCGCTCGACGTAGGCCACGGCGAAGGCAATGCACGGCAGCACCAGCACGACATAATGGGCTTTGCTCGACATCGGGCTGAGCAGCAACATCAGGCATGCCAGGGCCGCGGCCTCAAGGCCGAGCGGCGAAGGCCCCGCGTCTCGATCGTCTTGAGAATCGACGCCGGCCGCCATCCACGGCTGGCCGGGCCGGCCGAAACGCCAGGCCGTAACGGCCAACAGGATCAGGCCCGTTCCGTAAGTCCACCAGCGAATCCACGCGACGGTCTCGGGCGAGAGCGCCGCCAGCCCGCTGGGCAACGGATCGGCCGATCCGGGCAAGCCGGACTGCGCGAAGCGGTTCACCAGTCCCGAGAGCGATTGGTTGAGCACCAGGTCGCTGTCCCACACTCCCGGCGCCGAGCGGCCGACCTTGGCCAGGAACGTGCCGCACCAATCGCCCAGGTACGACTGGCCGCCCGCTTGCGGCCAGAAGAAGTCGGGCAGGCGGTTGAGAACGATTGCGCCCAACGCCAAGACGCATGCCGCCCTGGGCCGCCCGCGCCATGCCAGATAGGGGGCGAACAACAGCGGCGTACACTTCATCGCCGCGGCGGCGCCCAGCCAGACGGCGCCGGCGAGGTCGCGGCCGCGCCGCAGACAAAGGCAGCCGGCGACCAAGAGCGCGGCGATGACGACGTCGAACTGCTGATTTTCCAGGGGCGCCGACGCAAAGCGAAACGCCAGCAACACGCCGAGCCAGAATACGGCGACCCAGCGACCATGCAACCGGGTCAAAGGCGGGCCGCCAAGCAGCCGCCAGGCGCCGGCGACCACGAACGACATAGCGACGACGTTGACCAGATACCAGACGACCAGCGCCGTTTTGGCGGGTAGTTGCGCTAAAGGCGCCGTCAGCATCGCCATCGCCGGCGGATAGGCGTAGGCCGTCGGTTCGTCGCGGTGGATGATCTGGCCGGCCAGCATGCGGTGCGCCGCGCGCAGGTAGCAAACGACGAACTCGCTGTTTTCGCCTCGCCGCAAGAAGGGCCATGCCATCGCGATAAAGAAGACGGCCGCCGCAATGAGCGCACTGCGTCGCTTCCACCATTCGCCTCGGCGATCGGCGGCGGCCAACAGCAACGTCGCCGCGACCGGGGCTTGCCCAAGCGCGCCCGAAGGCGGCAGATCTCGAGGCGGCGAATTGCGAGGCTGCGAATCCAAGAACCATCGCCTTCCTTGGCTGCGGAACGTCCCCAAGCGGCCCCGAGCATAGCCGCGAACGAACGGCAAGATCAAGGCCGTTCAGGGCGGCATTCATCGCCTGCGGCGATGACATTCGCGGCTAGATTTCGCGGCGCCAAACAAACGATTACGGCCCAAATCGTCGTAAGAGCAAGCCATACGACCAGGCTGAAGCGATCTGCAATGTGGTCCGGCGGGATCAGGCCGCGGCCCAGAAGCCAGCTTGCGGGAGCGAGAAATCCGGCGCCGGCAAGGAATCGCACGAGTCGCGAGCGGGTCGCTCTCCCCACATCGTCAGCCGCAAGCGGAGATTTGTACGGATTGTCGTCCATGCCCGGCCATCTTTCCCTAGCCCTTGGCGGCTTTGTCCTTCTTGCGCGGCTTGCCGGCCGGTTTGGGGGGCGTCTTCTTGGGCGGCGGCGAGCGCAGATCCCAGGCGGTCAACCATTGCTCGGCGCCCTCGCGCTTCAGGCCAAAATCCTGTTCCAGCCGTTCGGCCATGTCGGGCATATGCCCGGCGCCGTAGAAGACCGCCAGCCGCTTTTCGCCGTCTTCGATGTTCTTCTTCAACACCTCCAGCGCCTTCTTGTTGCGCTCGGTGATCAAGGTCGAGCCCTCGGGGCCGTTCAGGGCGCCCATCGCCCCGTCGAGATCCTCGAACTGCTCGGCCAGGATGCGCTTCAGGGCCAGCGCCCGGTTGCGGTCGAACAGGGCCAGCAGCAATTCGGCGTCGGACGTGCGCTTGCCCGATTTGCTCTGCTGCACCATGCCCTGCGCCAGCATTTTCAAAAAAATCTCCCAGATGCTCTCGCCACGGTCGGCCATCGACTTGGCGAAGTCGTCGGGCGACATGTCGGCGTGCTCGAAGTTCTTCTGATGATAGTCGACATGGTCGAGTTGGAAGCTCAGTTCAAGGATGTTCTTCATCGCCGTCTGCAACTGGCCGACCGGGTGCGCCGAACGGGCGCCCCCCTTCGGCACTCGCGTGCCTTCCGGGGCGACCAACTCATATAGCACGGCGTCGTATTGCTTGAATTGCTCGTTGAGCCGGTCGTAATATTCCTTCTCGCCGATATGCACGACGCCGATCAGATCGACGACCAACCCCTTTCGCTCCGCCTCGGGCGCCACGTAGCGAACCGTGCCTGTTTGCAGGGCCGTCGGCGTGCCATCGTCATCGCGGACCAGGCGAACGAACTTGGGCTCGTCCTCCCCGGCGGCCTTCTTGCTCCGCGGCGTCTTGGCCTCCGGCTGTTTCGCCTCGGCTTCTTCAGTTCCGGCGGCGATCGACAGGGCGCCCGCTGAAGCTACGGCCCAGGCCGCGAAACAGAGCGCTACCCTCAACCAACGCTTGCCGGTCGTCATTGCAAATCCCTCGCTTGAATCATCCCGCCGCCGGACCCGGCGAAAGCCGCCGTACCGGAAGTATACGATTGCGGCCCTGGGGGAACAAATCGGCCGCCTTTTCGGCGTACCGCGTCGAAGCGATCCGCAAAGTCGTCATCATTTTGACGACAGAGTCAAGCGACCCAAACCGTCGGCGCCAATGTGGTCTGCCGAGAATTCCGCAAAAGTCGCATCTTTCTCGAACTGTGAGTTGTTGGCATGTGCCTTGCTAAGAATAAAGGCGGGCGCTTTAAGAGCTTTTGCAAGCCCAGCGCCGCTCAACCCATGACACAAGGAACGCCGCCATGACCCGCTACCTGTTGCCGCTCGCTTTCGTCGCCATTTTGCTTTTCGCCGGGCAAAGCGCTTTCGCCGGACACCATGGACATAACGGCTATGGCGGTTACCACCATCATCATCAGGCATTTTACCCCGGCGCGATGGGCGGGTTCGGATTTCCTGGGGCTTATGGCAGGCGCTATGGAATTGGATATGGCGCCGGGTATGGTCTGGCGTCTCCATTTTACGGCGGTCTTGGCTATGGCTATTCAAGTTTTGCGCCATCGGTGTACGGCTATCCGCAGAGCTACTTCGCCAATCCGGGTTACGGCCAATGGGGCGGATTCGGGCCTGGCTTCTAATGCGTGACTTGAGCGACCTTGGCCCGGATGGCCTCACAGAGCCGCAGCACCGCGGCCAAGTCGAGTTCTTCCGCGCGCGAGGTCTCGCCGAACCCCAACCGGCCCATGATCCCGTCGACGTCCGCCTTGCTCAGCCACTCTTTGTAAGCGCTGTAAATCACGCTCCGCAGAAACTTGCGGCGGTGAAAAAAGAGCGACCGGGCGCAAACGTGAAAGAAGGCCAGGTCGGGAATCTTTTGCCGCCAATCGGGGCGGACCGCGACGTGAACGATCGCCGAAGTCACTTTGGGCCGGGGCCAAAAGACCGTCGGCGGCATCACGCGAACCAACTGCACCTCGCACTGCGATTGCATCCAGATGCTCAATGCGCCGTAGTCCTTGGTGCGCGGCCCGGCCACGATCCGATCGGCAAGCTCCTTTTGGATCGTGACGGTCATGCTCTCCGGCAGAACGTCGCAGGCCAGCAAGTTGGAAATGATCGGCGTGGCGATATTGTAAGGCAAATTGGCGACCAGCTTGAAGCGGCGGCCAGCGGCGGCGGCCAGCTTGGCCCGCACCGCGTCGAGCACGGCCGGCTGCAACGTGTTCTTGTTTTTCAGCGCGTCGACATGCAGCAGGGTCACGTTGTCGAAATCGACCAACTCCTCGCTGGCTAGTTGGTGCATTTGCGGATCGACTTCGACGCTGACCACTTCAGCCGCCGCTTGGGCCAGCATCGCCGTCAATGAGCCGGTGCCCGTGCCGACCTCGAGCACGACGTCGTCAGGGCCGACGCGGGCCGTCTCGAACAACAGCCGCAGCAGGTTCAAGTCGATGAGAAAGTTCTGTCCGTGCTTCGTCTTCGGCCGGATTCCCGCCTGCTCGAAGCGCCGCATCAGGAAGGAGAGGGTTTGGTTGGGCATGAGGCAGGGAAGAGAGAGTAGAGAGTTGGGAGCAGTGAGTTGAGAGTTGAGGATTTCGGTAAACGTGGGAGCGGTTATTGCCTATCCCTTTTCGCTCTCTATTCCCTACTCTCTACCCACTATTTTCTGCACATATTTCGCCAGCAAGTCCGTCTCCAGATTCACGCGATCGCCTAGGGCCCGCCGGCCGAGCGTGGTCGCGGCCAAAGTGTGCGGAATCAATTGCACGCTGAAGCGGTCGGGCCCGACGTCGACCAGAGTCAGGCTCACCCCGTCGACCGCGATCGACCCCTTCGAGACCAATTGCCGGCCGAGCGCCGCGGGAAAGCTGAACCAAAGCGTGGTCCACTCGCCTTGCTTCTCGCAAGCCGCGACCGTGCCGACGCCGTCGATGTGGCCTGTGACGAAGTGGCCGCCGAGCCGATCGCCGACGGCCAGCGAGGTTTCGAGATTCACCAGGCTGCCGGCGGCCAACTCGCCCAGGTTCGTGCGGCCAAGCGTTTCCGGTCCGGCTTCGAACGCCAGGTTGCCTCCCTCCACGGCGATCACGGTCAAACAGCAGCCGTTCACCGCGATGCTGTCGCCGATCTTCGCGGCCGCCGCGATCTCCGACGCCCCGACCACGAGGCGTTTTCCGGGCGGTTCGGCATGGATTTCCACGATCTGGGCGAGCGATTGGACGAGGCCCGTGAACATTTGGAACCGTGACTCTTAGAACAGCGGCTCTTTGTGGGGCCGCCGCTGCACGTACTCTTGCCAGAGATACTGCACCGGCCCCTGGAACACGAAGAACCCGCTAATCAAGGGCACCGAGTAGCCGCGGATGACCGTGATCGCGACGAGGGCGAAGATGAGCGTCACGACGTGGCCCAAGCTGCGTTCTCCGCGGAACATCTGGTTGACGACGTGCGGATAGGGAATTCGCGAGACCATCAACAGCGCGACCAGCACGGCGAAAAAAGGCAGGATGTTCTGCATCCAAACGTCGAACGACTCGGCGAATTCCGACCCTAGCACGGCCCCTTCGCGGCGCAGCTCGTAGAACAAGATGGCGAAACCGGCGATCGCCGCCGCCCCGGCCGGGCTGGGCAAGCCGGTGAAATGCAAGTGGTCGTCGTTTTCGTCGGTCTCCACGTTGAACCGCGCCAGGCGCATCGCCGCGCAGGCGGCAAACGCCGCGGCGATCACCCACACCGTGTCCTTGTGCGCAAAGGTGAACGCCGGACACATTTTCACGAGCAAGATCGAGGGGGCGACGCCGAACGTGACCAGGTCGCAAAGGCTGTCCAACTGGGCGCCAAAGTCGCTGGTGGCCTTCGAGAGCCGCGCCACGTGTCCGTCGAGCGCGTCGAACAACATCGCCAAGAAAATCAGCCAGCCGCTAAGCATGCAGTTGTGCGTGTCGTCGGCCGGGTCCAAGGCGCGAAAGGCCTTGATCGGATTGCGCGTGCCAATCGACGCGGCATGAGGCACGTCGGGCGTCAGTGGGCGCTCGACGCGCGCCGCCACGACGATCGCAAAGAAGCCGCATACCAAGTTCGCCAGCGTGAACATCGTCGGCAAAACCGCGATCGTGCGAATCTTGCTCATCGCCCAAACTCCGGGAGAATTTCGGGGTAACTCACTGTAGGACAGGCTTCCCGTCGGTCTTCCGCGGACGGACTGGAAATCCGTCCTACTACGGAATTCACCGGGTAGCGCGCCATGATGCTGCTTCCGGCCTTGACCTTCTCGCCGACTTGCACCGCAACGCACAACCCCTCTTCGCGCGGCAAAATCAATTCGGTCCGCGAACCGAGCTTGATCATGCCGAACTTGTGACCCCGCTCGATGATTTCGCCGGGGCGAAGATTGCAGACGATCCGCCGGGCGAACAGCCCCGCGATCTGCCGCACGATCATTCGCCGGTGCGGCGAGGCTTCTTCCTCCAAGCCGATCCACAGGTTTTCGTTGCGCAAAGCGCTGTCGGGCCGCATGGCGTTCAGGAACAAGCCGGGGGAGTATTTCATGCAGATCACGCGGGCAGGTGACGGCGAGC
>DATNEC010000418.1:0-7798 GCA_035606815.1 Pirellulales bacterium | reverse complement strand
GTTGGGGCCTCGGGAAAGCCGCCGCCCATCTTCGAGGGCATCGCTTGGAGCCAGCCGAACGTGTTCGCCGAGACTGCCGGAAAATTGGCTGCGGCCCAGCTCGAATTCGCGACGCTGCCCGGCTGGTACGACGTCGACGCGATCGAAGATCTGCGACGATTGCACGACGAATTGAGCGCCGGCGTCGATGAATCGGCGGCGATGCTCGCGTTGAGGCAGGCGGTCGATGAAGCGCTCGGAGCAAGGTAGAGGCGGGGGCTTGCAGCATGGCGCCTTGCGCCGGCCAAGGCTCGACGCTTTTCCGAGCGAGGGGCATAATGGCCGGGACAAGGGCGCGCCGCTCGACGCCGCGCTCGCGGCCGAGTAGTTTGATTGCGGGCGAGAGACGGAAGCGGCAAGTTGATGACAGATGCTTTGATCGTCGGCGGCGGAGTGATCGGCCTCTCGCTGGCATACGAATTGGCCGGAGAGGGATGGAAGGTTCGCGTCGTTGACCGCGGAGTTCCAGGTCGCGAAGCGTCCTGGGCCGGCGCCGGCATTCTTCCGCCCGCCGGCGCCGCTGCTGCGAACGATCCTTACGATCGGCTGCTACAACTCAGCAACGAACTGCATCGCGCCTGGTCCGCGCGCCTCCGCGAAGAGACGGGCGTCGACAACGGCCTGCGCCGTTGCGGCGGAATTTATCTGGCGCGCGATGTCGCGACCGCGGACGAATTGGGCCGATCGGTCGAGTCGTGGCGGCGGGCAGGTGTCGCCCTCGAAGAGCTTTCCGCGGCCGAGCTGGCGCGGCGCGAGCCATCGCTCGCCGGCGGCGCCGCTTCGCCCGGCTTGCGATCGGCCTATTTGCTGCCCGACGAAACGCAGCTTCGCAATCCGCGGCACCTCAAAGCCCTGCTTGCCGGCTGCGCGCTCCGCGGAGTCGAGGTCGGCGCCGGGGTCGCCGTGGAAGACTTCGAAATCCGCGGCGAGCGCATCGCCAGCGTGCAAACCAGCAACGGGCAGATTGGCGCCGAGATGGTGTGCCTGACGAGCGGCCCTTGGACCCGCGCACTTTTGGCCCGCTTGGGCGTGCAAGCGGCGATGCAGCCGGTCCGCGGCCAGATGGCGCTTCTGAATTCAGCGCGGCCGCTCTTGCATGCGATCGTCAATGAAGGCCCGCGTTATCTCGTGCCTCGTCCCGACGGCCGGATTCTCGTCGGCTCGACCGAGGAACAAGCCGGATTCGAGAAGCGGACCACGGCCGAAGGCATCGCCGGCCTGCTGGCTTTCGCGACTGGAATTGCGCCGGGATTGAAGGCGGCCCAATTCGAGCAATGCTGGGCCGGACTTCGCCCCGGCACGCTCGACGGCCTCCCCTACCTGGGACGGCTGCCAGGACTAGGCAACGCCTTCGTCGCCGCCGGACATTTTCGCAGCGGTTTGCAGCTCTCGCCCGGGACGGCGCTGGTCATGGGTCGGCTCATGCGCGGGCTTGATCCCGAAATCGATCTCTCGCCCTTCCGCGTCGATCGAGGTTAGGCCGGGTCAGGGCTCCCTGTCTTTTATCCTCGTGGCGGGCGGTGTATGTTCGGGGCATGGAGAACCCTTATCAATCGCCCGAGTCGCAGCCGGGTTTCGACGGAGCTGCAGCGGGGTCTCCGTTTGCGGACCACATCCCCGCCGGCCGGGCTTCCCACGTGCCGCTGGTTGCGATCTTGATGATGGTGCAAGGCGGCTTCGAGCTGCTGTTCGCCGCCTTGCTGTTCGTGATGGGGGTCGTGATGCCCACGTCGATGATGGCGGCAGCGGCCGGCGCCCCGGCGCCGGCGCAAGGCCCGTCGCCCGCGGTCATGGCCTCGGTGCTCGGCGGGGTGTATCTCGCGCTTGGGGTGCTCGTCGCGATCGCCGGAGTCTTGAAGCTGACCGCCGGATTCCGGAATTATCGCTACCGCGGACGAACTCTGGGGATCGTGGCTTTGTTCTCCGGACTGGCGACGGTCTTCGGCTGCTATTGCTTTCCGACGGCGCTGGCGCTGTTGATCTACGGCTTGATCGTGTACTTCGATCGACAAACGGCCTATGCTTTCGAGTTGGGACGGCAAGGGCAAACCCCCGAACAAATCAAAGCTTGTCTGCAGCGCTTTGGCTGATGAATCGCTCGACCCTCCCCCCCAAAGAACCATGAGCCAATCACGATGAGCCGACGTACGGGCGGATTGACTGCGGTCTGCGTGATCGCGATCGTTGTGGGCGTCCTGGGGGTGTTGTCCGGGTTGTCGCAGATCGCCAACTTGACGGTCGGCGGCCGGATGCAATCGGCGATGCTCGCCCTACAGCCCCAGATCAATCCGGGCATGCAGGCGGCGCAGCAGGAGATGCTCGAAAAGACCTTGGCTGTGAACGCGAAGTACGCGATCTATCTTTGGATCAGCATTGGCATGCAGCTAGTCCTGGCCTTGGCGATGATCGTCGGCGCCATCTTGGCGTTGAGCATGAGACCGGCCGGGCGGCGGATCTTGTTGGCGGCGCTCGTGGCGTCGCTGTTGTTCGAGCCGGCCAGGACCGTGCTAACGAGCACGATCGTCAAAGAAACGGGGCCGATCACCGCCCAATACATGCAGAACCTAGGCAAGGTTTCGGCGCCGCCGGGAGCCAAGCCGCCGCCGGGCTTCGAGGAAATGATGGGCGGAATGTCGCAAGCCGTCGTAGCGGTGCAATGGGTGGTGCTGATCGGCATGGCCGCGGCGTGGTGCATATTTTATCTGGTCGGCGTGTGGTATCTTGCGCAGCCCGCGGTCAAAGCCCTGTTCGCGCCGGCCGCGCCCAGCGGACCGCAGTGGAGTTGACGACTCGGATGACGACCCCATCGAATTCGCGAGTCGCGGTTTACACCGGTTCGTTCGATCCCATTACGCTCGGGCACCTGAACATCATCGAGCGCGCCAGTTCGTTGGTCGACCGGCTGATCGTGGGCATCGGCATCAACGCCGGCAAGTTTCCCTTGTTCACGCCGGAAGAGCGCGTCGACCTGGTGAAGCGCACGACGCAAAAGTTCGAAAACGTCGAAGTCGAAGAATTCTCGGGGCTGGCCGTCAATTTCGTCCGCCAGTGCGGCGCCCGCGTGATGATTCGCGGCGTGCGCCCGTTGAGCGACCTGGAGGCCGAAATGACGATGATGCTGGCCAACCGGCAGCTCGATCCGGGGATCGAGACCGTGGTCTTGATGGCCGACAAGGAATTCGCGCACGTCTCGAGCACGCTGATCAAGCAAATCGCCCCTTTGGCCGGCGACGACGAGCTGGCCCATTTCGTGCCGTCGGAGGTGGTCGTCGCCTTGCGACGAAAGATGGGATGACCGATTCCTTGCCCCATTTGCCGCCACGAAAGCCCGACAGCCATAAGGGCGACTTCGGGCGGGCCCTGCTGATCGGCGGCTCGCGCGGCATGACCGGCGCGATCGCCCTGGCCGGGATGTCGGCCTTGCGCGGCGGGGCCGGCTGGGTGCAATTGGCCGTGTCTTCTCCATGTCTCGACGTCGTCGCCTCGTTCGAGGCCTCGTACATGACGGCGCCGCTGCCCGCCGACGAGCACGGCCGCATCGTCTGGCAGGCCCGCGAGGCGCTCGAGGAACTGGCCGCAAAGGCGACGGCCGCCGGCTGCGGACCAGGGCTAGGACGATCGGCCGATTTGACGCGGCTCGTCGGCTGGCTTTACGAACATCTGCCTTTGCCGGCCGTGTTCGACGCCGACGCGCTCAACGCGCTGGCGGAGCAGCCCGAGACGCTGGGCCGTCACGCGGGGCCGAGGATTCTCACGCCTCATCCCGGCGAGTTTTTGCGGTTGACCAAGGGCGACAAGCAATGGTCGCGCGACGAATTCGAGCGGGCCGCCCAAGAACTTGCCTCGCGCACCAATGCCGTGATCGTGCTCAAAGGCCATCGCACGTTCATCACCGACGGCCAAAGGCAGGCCCGCAATGCGACGGGCAACCCCGGCATGGCGACGGGCGGAACGGGCGACGTGTTGACCGGGCTGATCACCGCGCTGGTTTGCCAACAGCTTTCGCCCTTCGACGCCGCCCGGCTCGGCGTTCATCTGCATGGCCTGGCCGGCGATTTGGCGGCGGAAGACCTAGGCCAGGTTTCGCTCATCGCCAGCGACCTCGTGCGTTTTCTGCCCGCGGCGTTTCAGCAGTTCAACGCAGAGCAGAACGCTACGCGTGTGAGCGGATTCGGAAGATGAACCCGGTTAAAGCCGTCGATACTCCTCGCGAGCAAGTTACGTCGCTTTAATCTCCTCCGGGCTTGCGCCTACCGACAAGGAGATCAACCCCCATTCTTCGGCAGTGAGCTGTTGGGTCAGGACCGACCAAATCAAGTCGTTCTTCTCCTTGATCCGCCGACCGTCGAACTTGCGGCTGACGATGACGACATGAATGCTGTCATCCGGCCCGTCGGAGACATCGACGAGATCGTCCGGGTCGGTGAAATAGGCGTTCTTCAGTTCGTCGTGGATCTTCTGTTTCAATTGAATATCCGCCATCGGTGAATCTCCTTCAAACATTATTCTCAATCCAGTGCGAGACCTTTTCAACGGCTTCAAGAAAATCTTCTGCGTCCTCGCGATTCGCCAAATCGGCGGAGTAACGCCACGCGGGAACCCAGCGATTCACGATGTTGAATAGTCGCCACAGCGGCTCGTTTTGCCGGAGTCGGCCCATACCTTGAGTCAACCGAAGCAAAATCTCGAGTTGGTGCGTGAAAATCGTCGCCTGCAGGGGAAGGACGCCACGTCGCTGCAGTTCCGTTTCCAACTCTCGCAGATGGCGGCATTCGAACATCCGCATCAGTTTTGTTTTTAGAAGGCATTCGATGGAATAACCCGCCATGTACATCGCGCCCCGCCAGCGGTCGCGGCTCATGAGCGCGCAAGCATCGTCCATGCGATGCTTGCCCGCTTTGCCCTGTTCGCTTACCCCGTAAAACAGTTCACGCATCTTTCGGCCATCGCCGCCGCTAAAATTCTTGCACTACCTCGCTCGCGCTTTCCCCTCCGCCTGCTCCGCATTCTTTCCCTCGCGGTGATTGCCGCTCGGCTCGCCTTGCTTCGCCGACTTGCGTTTTCCCGACGGCGGTTGCTCGGGCGGACGCCACTGGAGAGTCAAGGTGCGGCCCAGGGCTTTTTCCAGTGGTTCGGCGCGGCGACGAGCGGCCCAGAGATCGACCTCGGGATGTTCGGCCGAGACGACGCATAGCACGGCGTCGTCTTCGCCGAGCGTCATTTCCAGCGTTTGCACCTGTTGCGTGTTGCTGCGGTCGAGCCCGCCCGCGAAGCGCAGGACCGCCGCCAGCGAGCGAACGCGCTGCTGGTCCTTCGGCGAAAGCCGACTGAAGTTTTCGTGCTTCTTCTTCGGCTCCTTGCCGCGATGGTAGCGGGCGATGTTGGCGATCAGTTCCAACTCGTGCGGCTGAAAGCCGGGCAACCGGCTATTGAGAATCAGGTGATAACTATGCTTGTGGTGCTTTTCGTAGTTGATCAGATAGCCGACGTCCTGCAAATGCGCGGCGGCTTCCAGCAGCCGGCGGTCGTCTGCCGCGAGGCCCAGTTCCTCGGCGAGTTGCTCGAACATCAGCCCGGCCAGTCGCGCCGTCTGGCGACTGTGCTTGATGTCGCAGCCGCAACCGGCGGCGAAGCGTTCGATGGCACTCTGCTGGTCGTGCGGGTCGGCGCCGGTCGCGCCAAGCGAGTGGTCGATCATCGAGAGCAGCAGGCCGTCGCGCACGCCGCGATCGTGGATCTGCAAGCGGTTGACCTTGAACCGCCGCATCATGCGGTCGACGATCGTCACGCCCGCCACGATGATGTCGGCCCGGTCGGGGCTGAGTCCGGGCAGGTTGCGGCGGGCCTTGGCCGGCATCTTGCGCAGGCGATCGAGCAGGTGGCCCACCTCGGCGTGCGTGATTTCGTAGCCTCGCAAGGGCAGCCCGGTTTGGCCTTTGCTGGCGATGATCATTTCGGCCAGGCTGGTGAACGTGCCCCCAGAGCCGATCAGCAGGTGCGGCGCCATGATCACGGCCTTCGTGTGCTTGCGAAGTTCGCGATCGATGCCGGCCGCCATCCGCTCGTAGCTTTGCGGAGTGAACTCTTCGCCGCCGGCGTAGATGTCGGTCATCCGCACGGCGCCCAACGGCGTGGCGCAGATGTCTTCGATCATGCCGCCGGCGGCCAGAATGATCTCGGTGCTGCCGCCGCCGATATCGGCCACGGCCACGTCCTTGCCTTCCAGCGGAAAGCTGCGGGCCACGCTGCGAAAGGCCAGCAGGGCCTCTTGTTCGGCGCTGATGATCTCGATGTCGAGATCGATTTCTTGCTTCGCGCGGCGGCAGAAGTCGGCGCCGTCCTCCGCCTCTCGAACGGCGCAGGTGCCGATCACGCGCAATTCGCGGATTTGGTAGCCCACGGCGATCTGCTTCATGCGGCGCAGCGCCTCAAGCGAGCGCTCGACGGCGGCCGGGTTGAGCCGGCCCGTGGAGCTGAGATCCTTGCCCAGCCGGGCCGACTCTTTTTCTTCCGTCAGCACGCGATAGTGGCCTTCGCGCAGGGCCTCGGCCACCACCAGCCGAATGCTATTCGTTCCGACGTCGATCGCCGCCAGGCGATGCGCCAAGTCGGGCGAAAGAAAAATCTGCTTGTCTTCCATGCGAAGGCGACTCGAGATGCAACAGGCCCAGCGATGTCATAACCATACCACAAAGGCCGTTGACCGTTCGAGGATCGATAAAGATAATTGCGCCAAGTCGTTCCGATGATTCCACCCTCGCCGCCTCGACCGCCTGTGAAACTTTTGCGTGACGTCGCCGCCCTCGATCTCGATCAGCGCGGCGGCGCGGTGGCCATCGGCAATTTCGACGGCGTGCATTTGGGACATGCCCGGATCGTCGAGCGGCTGATCGCCCAGGCCCGGCGGGTGGGCGGGCCGGCGGTCGTGTTCACATTCGATCCGCACCCGGTTCGCGTGCTGCGTCCCGAGGCCGCCCCGCCGCCGCTGACGTGGACCGATCGCAAGGCCCAATTGCTGTCGGCGCTGGGGGTCGATTCGATCATCGCCTACCCGACCGACGAGGAACTGCTCAAACTCTCCGACCGGCAGTTTTTCGATTCCATCGTCCGCGGCCAGCTTGCGGCCCGTGCGATGGTCGAGGGGCCGAACTTCTATTTTGGCCGCGATCGGACCGGCACGATCGACGTGCTCCGCAAATTCACGGCGGCCGCCGGAATGGCGCTGGAGGTCGTCGAGCCGGTCATCGTGGACGGCGAGATCGTGTCCAGTTCGCGCGTCCGCACTCTGGTCGCGGGCGGGCGGATCGACGACGCCCGCGCGCTTCTCACGCAGCCGTACCGCATTCGGGGTATGGTGACGCACGGCGCCGGCCGGGGCGCCCGGATCGGCTTTCCGACCGCGAACCTCAGCGCCATCGACACGCTGCTGCCCGGCCCCGGCGTTTATGCCGGCCGTGCGACGCTGCAAGGCGGCCCTTGGCCCGCGGCGATCAACATCGGCGGCAACCCGACGTTCGGCGAGCAGTCGCTCAAGGTCGAAGTCCACCTGATCGACTTCGCGGGCCAACTTTATGGGCAGCCGTTGGAGGTCGATTTTCTCAGCCGTTTGCGCGACGTGCGGCCTTTCTCCGGCATCGATGAACTGAAGGCCCAATTGGCCGGCGATGTCGCCGCCGCCCGCGACGTTGTCGCAGCCTGGCGGGCGCCGGGCGGGAGTGGGGAGTAGGGAAAAGGGAGCAGAGAGTAGGGCGGCAATGGC
>DATNEC010000417.1:0-12753 GCA_035606815.1 Pirellulales bacterium | reverse complement strand
CGCTACTAAGCCGTATCCCCAAGCGATATACCGCAAGCCGTGCGGCATTGGCTTGACGGCCAAGGCATGGCAACGCTATTCAACAGGGTGGCCTTTCACCGGGCCGCCCTTTTTTTTCCGCCTGGGCCGAACTCGACCTCGTTGCTCGCAGCATGCCCCTCCGCGTTTCAAACGTCCGACTGAGCATCGACGAGCCTGAACAAGCCTTGCCCGATCGGTTGGCCCAAGCCATCGACATGCGGCCCGACGAGATCGTGCGTTGGCGAATTCTGCGCAAGAGCCTCGATACGCGCGACAAGTCCGATTTGCACTTCGTCTACACGGCCGAGGTCGTGGCGCCCGAGGCGGAAGCAGCGGTCGACCTTCGCTCGGCGGTCCGCAAAGGGACGGTGCAGATCGAGCCTTACGATGAGCCTCCCTTCGAGTTGCCGCCCGCCGGCGAAGGGCCGCTCGAAGCTCGACCGGTGGTGGTCGGATCGGGGCCGGCGGGCCTGGTGGCCGCGTATTTCCTGGCCGCTGGCGGCTATCGCCCGCTGGTGCTCGAACGGGGCCGCGCGGTGCGCGAGCGGATTCGCGATGTACACGCCTTCGATTCCGGCGGCCCGCTCGATACGGAGAGCAACTATTTGTTTGGCGAAGGGGGCGCCGGCACGTTCAGCGACGGCAAGCTGACCTGCCGCAGCTCGGGGCCAGACGTTCGCCGCGTGCTCGAACTCTTGGCCGAGTGCAAAGGCAAGCCGTCGATCCTTTACGATTACCGCCCGCACCTGGGCAGCAACCGCCTGCCCGCGGTCGTCAAAGCGTTGCGACAGCGCGTCGAAGGGTTCGGCGGCGAATTCCGCTTCTCGTGCCGCGTGGAAGACATCGACCAGGCCGAGGGGCGAATCCGCGGTCTGGCCACCTCGTCGGGCTATCTGCCGGCCCAGGTCGCCGTGCTGGCGATCGGCCATAGCGCCCGCGATACGTATGAGATGTTGTTGGCGCGCGGCGTGCCCATGGAACCGAAGCCGTTTCAAATCGGGGTCCGCATCGAGCAGCCTCAAGAACAGGTGAATCGGGCCCAATATGGACCCGCGCGCGTCGAGGAAAAGCTGGGCGCGGCCGACTACAGCCTGGTGGCCCGCGGCCGAGTCAATCTCTTCAGCTTCTGCATGTGCGCGGGCGGCCAGGTGATTCCCAGCGTTTCCGAGCCTGGACATTTCTCCACGAACGGCATGAGCCTGTCGCGGCGCGAGTCGCCGTTCGCCAACAGCGGGCTGATGGTCACGCTGGAGCCGCACGAATTTGGCTCGCGGCACGTGTTGGCCGGCATGTTTCTGCAACGGCGCTACGAGGCCCTCGCGTATGCCGTCGGCGGCGATCGCTACGCCTGCCCGATCCAGTCGGCGCACGATTTTCTGGCGCGGCGGCGAAGCGGCGGGAAGCTGGCATCGAGCTACACGCGCGAACTGGCAGCGGTCGAGTTAGACGAGTTCGTGCCGTCGCAGGTGGTGGCCGCGCTACGGCATGGGCTGCCGCTGTTGGATCGTCGCTGGCGGGGCCTGT
This sequence comes from Pirellulales bacterium, assembly GCA_035606815.1. GTDB lineage: Bacteria > Planctomycetota > Planctomycetia > Pirellulales > JAICIG01 > JAICIG01. The sequence continues at coordinate 11,208 of DATNEC010000417.1, read as the reverse complement.
TTCTGGCGAACGCCACGCTCGTCGGCCCCGAGGCGCGCGGCAGTTCGCCGGTGCGCTTTCCGCGCGACCCTCGAACGCTGGAAAGCGTCGGCGTCGGCGGTTTGTACCCAATCGGCGAAGGCGCCGGTTACGCCGGCGGCATCGTGAGCGCCGCGCTTGACGGGCTGCGGGCCGCGAAGGCGATCATCGGAAGGTATGCGCCGCTGGAGCGAAGATGATCCTGCTGAACGTCCACGAAATCGTCAAGCATTTCGGACCGGCGCCGGTCCTCGACGGCGTGACGTTCGAGGTCCGGCCGGGCGAAAAGATCGGCCTGGTCGGCCCCAACGGCGCCGGCAAGACGACGCTGCTGAAGATCCTCGCCGGGCGCGAAGACGCCGACGCCGGTCAGATCGAATTGCACGCTTCTGCCCGGATGGAATATCTCGAGCAACAACCCGACTGGGCGCCGGGGCGCACCCTGTGGCAGGAGGCTTTGACGGCGCTGGCCCATTTGAGCGAGTTGGCGCAGGAGGCCGAGCAGACGGCCCACGCCTTGAGCGCGGCGGCCGATCCGCGCGAGCGGGCGCAACTGGGCAAGCGCTACGACCGCTTGCAGCACGAGTTGGAGCTGCGAGACGCGTATCATCTCGACCACAAAATCGAGCGCGTGCTCGGCGGCTTGGGCTTCGACGCGGCGAGCTTTCATCAACCGATCGAACAGCTCAGCGGCGGCCAGCAAAACCGGCTGATGCTGGCCAAGCTGCTGTTGCGCGACCCCGACGTAATGCTGCTCGACGAACCGTCGAACCATCTCGACATCGAAGCCACGCAGTGGCTCGAAACGTTTTTGGCCGAGACGCGGCAGGCCGTCGTCGTGGTCAGCCACGACCGCTATTTTCTCGACAAAGTCACCAACCGCACGCTGGAATTGTTTCAAGGCTCGGTCGACGACTACACGGGGAATTTTTCGGCCTACTGGAACCAAAAGGCCGAGCGGCTGAAGGTCGAGACGCGGACCTATGAAAAACAGCAGGAGATGATCGCCAAGACCGAGGACTTCATTCGCCGCAACCACTATGGGCAGAAGCACGCGCAGGCCAAGGACCGCGAGAAGAAGTTGGCCCGAATCGACCGCATCAATCCGCCCCGGCAAATCGAAGCCCCGGCGATGGGCTTTGCGCCGGCCGATCGCACGGGCGATATCGTGCTGCGCGTCGAGCGGCTCGCCAAGGCATACGATCGGCCGCTGTTCGCCGATCTTTCGTTCGACGTGTTGCGCGGAGAATGTTGGGGAATCATCGGCCCCAACGGCACGGGCAAGACGACGCTCTTGCGCTGCCTGGTCGGCCAGCAGCAAGCCGACGAGGGGCGCGTCAGCCTGGGCAGCGGCGTGCGCATCGGGTACTACGACCAGCTTTTGTCGGGCCTCGACGATTCGCAGCCGGTCGTCGAAGCCGTGCGCCCGCCGGGCAAGGAATTCAACGAGCCGCAGCGCCGCGGTCTATTGGCCCGCTTCGGCCTGACGGGCGACATCGTGTTTCAAACCGTCGCCAGTTTGAGCGGCGGCGAACGCAGCCGGGCCGCCTTGGCGCATCTGGCGGCGACCGATGCGAATTTTCTGATGCTCGACGAGCCGACGAACCATCTCGACCTGTGGGCCTGCGATTCGCTGGAGCGATCGCTCGCCGAGTTCGACGGCACGGTGCTGTTCGTCAGCCACGACCGCTATTTTTTGAATCGCGTGGCCGATCACTTGCTGGTCGTCGAGCCGCATCGCTTTCGCGTGATCGAAGGCAATTACGACACCTATTTGCATTTCGTGCGGCAAGGTCTGGCGGACCCCGACGGCGCGGCGAAAGCCAAAACAGCCGGCGCCAAGCCGCTCGCCAGGCGGTCCGCCGGAGAAAAACCGGCCAAGCGCGCCTGGAGGTTTCCCTTTCGCAAGTTGGCCGATCTCGAAGCCGAAATCTTCGAGCGGGAAGCCAAGATCGAGGAGCTGCACGCCGCGATGGCGACGCCCGAGGCGCTTCGCGACGGGCGGCGGATGAAAGAAATTCAGGTCGAGCTTGCCGAGCAGCAGGAAAGCCTGCGCACGTTGTACGAGCACTGGGAAGAGGCGACTGAACGCAACGCCGCCAACTCGTAGCAAATCGGTTGGAAAGCTTGTGCTGACCGGCCCGATCGGTGATAGTCAACATTTGCCGATGCGTTGGCGGAACCCGGCTCGGGGCGAGCGCGGTTTTGTTGGCGCCCCGCCCGCCAATCCAACCCCAGCCAAGAGACCGCGATGGGCCGTTTCTTCTGCGTAAGAATGTTCCCCGTGATGATTTTCGGAGGCTTTTTTCTTGCCCCGCAATTCTGCCCCGCCGCGGATGACGGTCGGGTGCTGTTCAATCGCGACATCCGCCCGATCCTGACCGACAACTGCCTGCAATGCCACGGGCCGGACAAAAACCATCGCGAGGCCGTCTTGCGGCTCGACGTGCGCGAGGAAGCGATCGCTCGCGAGGCGTTCAAGCCGGGCCAGCCGGACGAAAGCCCCTTGATCGCCCGCATCTTCAGCAGCGACCCCGAGATGCTGATGCCGCCGGCGAAATCGAACAAATCGCTTTCGGGCGAGCAAAAAGAACTGCTCAAGCGCTGGATCGCCGAGGGCGCCGAATACCAAGGCCACTGGGCCTATCTGCCGCCGGTCAAGCCGACCGTGCCGGCCGGCGCCAGCGGCATCGATCACTTGGCCGGGCAAAGACTGTCGAAGCTTGGCCTGAAGCCGTCGGCGGAGGCCGATCGGCGCACGCTTGCCCGGCGGCTCTATTTCGATTTGCTCGGTCTTCCTCCCAAGCCGGAAGAGGTCGACGCCTTTGCGGCCGACTCGGCGCCGGGCGCCTACGAGCGGTTGGTCGAAAAGCTGCTGGCTTCGCCGCATTACGGCGAGCGGATGGCCGAGGGCTGGCTCGACGTCGCGCGTTATGCCGACACGATCGGCTACCACTCCGATACGCCGCGCAACGTCTATCCCTACCGCGATTATGTGATTCAGGCGTTCAATTCCAACAAGCCGTTCGACCAGTTCACGATCGAACAACTGGCGGGCGATCTGCTGCCGAACAGTTCGCTGGAACAGAAGGTGGCGTCGTGCTTCAACCGCCTGCTGTTGACGACCGAGGAGGGAGGCGCCCAGGCCAAAGACTACGAAGCCCGGATGTTGGGCGACCGGGTGCGGGCGGTCGGCGCCGTCTGGCTTGGGCAAACGATTGGCTGTTGCCAGTGCCACGATCACAAGTTCGATCCTTTCGCCTCGCGCGATTTTTATTCGCTCGGCGCGTTCTTCGCCGACATTCAGGAGCCGATCATTGGCGCCCGCGAGCCGGGCCTGAGCGTGCCGACCGCCGAACAGGCCCAGCATCTCGCTTTGCTGCAAGCCGCCGCCAGCGACGCTCAGCGCGAGCTCGACGCGCAAACCCCCGAACGCGACGCCGCCCAAGCCGCTTGGGAACTGGCTGTTCGCGAGCAAGCCGGCGGGGCGGCGAATTGGACGCTGCTGCATCCTGAGCAGATCGCCTCGGAGAAGGGCGTGCAATTCAAGATCGAGCCGCAAGAGACCGTCTTCGCCGACCGGGCGCCGCAGCAAGGCGTCGATACCTATCGCGTGACGGTCAAGACGCCGCTCAAACAAATCACCGGTTTTCAACTCGACGCCCTGAGCCGCGACGGCCTGCCCGAGCGCGGACCTGGCCGGGCCGACAACGGCAACTTCGTGCTCAACGAGTTCAGCGTCGCCGACGCCGAAGGAAAGCCGCTCAAGCTGTCGGGCGCCAGGGCCAACTTCGAGCAGCCGGGCTTTGCCGCGGCGGCGGCGATCGACGGCAAGGCCGAGCCGACGGGCGGCTGGGCGGCGGCAGGGATGGCCGGCGCCGAGTGCGCGATTCGCTTCGAGTTGGAAAACCCGCTGGCCGGGCCGCCCGAAGGCGCCGAATCGCAGACTCTGACGTTCACCCTGCAACAATTGCACGGCGGCAACCACGTGCTGGGAAAATTCCGACTGTGGGCGACCACGGCGGCCAAGCCCTTTTCGCCCATCGTCGCGGTTTTGCCGCCGGCCGAGATCGTCGAGATCGTCAAGCTCGAGCCGGCCCAGCGCAACGACACCCAAAAGGCGGCGCTTGCCAGCTATTTCAAGACCAATTCGCCTGTGCTTGTCGAACCGCGCGCCAAGCTGGCGGCCGCGCGGCGGGCGACGGTCAATTATGAAAACTCGTTGCCTAAATGCTTGGTTTCGACCTCCGGCAATCCGCGCGCGGTTCGCATTCTGCCGCGCGGGAATTGGCTCGATGAAAGCGGCGAAATCGTCGAGCCGGCGCTTCCCGGTTTTCTGGCGAAGGCGGCCGAACCCAACGGGGCCCGTCAACAGCGACTTACCCGGCTCGATCTGGCGAAGTGGATCGTCTCGCGCGACAATCCGCTGACGGCCCGCGTGGTCGCGAACCGGCTCTGGAAGCAGTTCTTCGGCATCGGCTTATCGAAATCGCTCGACGATCTCGGCTCGCAAGGCGAATGGCCCGCCAACCCGGAATTGCTCGATTGGCTGGCCTGCGAGTTCATGGACTCGGGCTGGGACGTCAAGCATCTCGTGCGGTCGATCGTCACGAGTACACCTTACCGGCAGACTTCCGCCTCGACGCCAGAGCTTGACGAGCGCGATCCGTTCAATCGCGAGCTGGCGCGGCAAAGCCGCTTCCGACTCGACGCCGAACTGGTTCGCGACAACGCCCTGGCGATCGCCGGCTTGCTCTCGCCGAAGATCGGCGGACCGAGCGTGAAGCCCTATCAGCCCGAGGGGTATTGGGAGAACTTGAATTTCCCCGTCCGGCAGTACCAGGCGGACCAGGGAGAAGCTCAATATCGCCGCGGGCTGTATACCTGGTGGCAGCGCTCGTTCTTGCATCCCAGCATGTTGGCTTTCGACGCGCCGACTCGCGAAGAGTGCGCCGCCGACCGCACGCGGTCGAACATTCCGCAGCAGGCGCTGGTTCTGTTGAACGACCCGACCTACGTCGAAGCCGCGCGGGCCTTCGCCGCGCGGATCTTGAAGGAAGGGGGCGCCGATCTCAACAGCCGCTTGAATTGGGCATGGCGGCAGGCCCTCTCGCGCCCGCCGCGCGACGACGAAATCGTCACGCTCGGCGGCTTGCTGGCTCGACAACTCGCCGCGTACAGCCGCGACCGGGCCAGCGCCGACAGCCTGCTAAAGGTCGGCATCTCGCCGCTGCCGGAAGGCATCAACCATGCCGAGCTTGCGGCCTGGACCAACGCGGCGCGCGTGATGTTGAATCTGCATGAAGTGATTACCAGGAATTAGCAGACAAATATTTAGCCACGGATGAAACACGGATCGAACACGGATAGGGAGGGGGGACAAAGGGGCGGAGGTTCAAAGGGGCAAAGAGATCCTGAATACAGCGCCCTTTCAATCTTTGAACGTTTGTTTCTCTTCGTCATCCGTGTTCGATCCGTGTTTCATCCGTGGCTAGATTCAGAACCGCCTATGCAGTCCCGATTCAAGCGGAGTTAACCCAATGATCGATCCTGCTCAAGAAGTCTCTCGATTGATCGCTCGCCGCGCGTTTCTCGCGCGCTCGGCGATGGGCGTCGGCGCGGTCGGCTTGGGCAGTCTGCTGAATCCGCGGCTGCTCGCCGCGGCCGCCGATGGTGAGGCCCGAGGCGTCATCAATCCGCTGCACCACCCGGCCAAGGCCAAACGGGTAATTTGGTTGACGATGGCGGGCGGCCCGTCGCATCTGGAAACGTGGGACTACAAACCCAAGCTGGCCGAGATGCACGGCCAGCCGATGCCCGAGAGCTTTACCAAGGGACAGCAGATTGCCCAGTTGCAAGGCCAGAAGTTGGTTTGCTTCGGGCCGCAAACGAAGTTCAAGAAGTTCGACGCCGGGGGAACGGAAATCTGCGAGTGGTTCGAGCAGATCGGCGCCGTCTCGGACGACATCTGCTTCGTGCGGTCGGTCACCTCCGAGGCCATCAACCACGACCCGGCCCACATGTTCATGAACACCGGCTCGCAGATCGCCGGCCGCCCGTCGATGGGCTCCTGGGCCACCTATGGGCTCGGCAGCGAGGCCAGCGATCTGCCGGGCTTCGTCGTGCTTACTTCGCTCGGTCGCGGCGGGCAGAACCAGCCGATCGCCGCGCGGCAGTGGTCGTCGGGGTTTCTGCCGAGCAAGTACCAAGGCGTTCACCTCCGCGGCAAGGGCGACCCGGTGCTGTATCTCAGCAACCCGCCGGGCGTCAGCCGCGAGCAGCAGCAAGACGTGGTCCAGGCGGTCAACGCCATCAACGCTCAGACCGATGCAGCGCTGCACGATCCGGAGATCGCCACGCGGATCGCCCAATACGAAATGGCATTTTTGATGCAGGCCAGCGTGCCCGCTCTGATCGACGCGAGCAACGAATCGGCCGAAACGCTCGCGCTGTACGGCTGCCAGCCGGGCGACGGCTCGTTCGCCGCGAACTGCCTTTTGGCCCGGCGGTTGGCCGAGCGCGGCGTGCGGTTCATTCAGCTCTATCACAAGGACTGGGACCATCACGGCGGCGTGCGGCACGGCGTCGAATTGAAGGCCCAGGAGATCGACCGGGCCTGCGCGGCGCTGATTCGCGATCTCAAGCAGCGCGGCATGTTGCAAGACACGTTGATCGTCTGGGCCGGCGAATTCGGCCGCACGCCCATGTCGCAAGGCGGCGACGGCCGCGACCATCACAACAAAGGATTTACCGTCTGGCTGGCCGGCGGCGGCGTTCGCGGCGGGCTGAATTACGGCGCCACCGACGAACTGGGATACGCCGCCGTCGAAAACGTCGTCACCGTCCACGATCTGCACGCCACGATGCTGCACCTGCTCGGCATCGAGCACGAGCGGTTCAGCGTCAAGTTCCAAGGGCTCGACGCGCGGCTCTCGGGCGTCGAAGGCGCACAAATCGTCAAGGGCATTCTGGCCTGAAGGCGCCTAACGCAACCCGTCGAGCCAAATGACCTCGCACGAAGAACTCGATCGCGTGCTGGGCGACTTGGCCGAAGCGAAAGTCCGCTATCGCCAAACTTCGCTGGCCGAGCGGCTTCGACTCGCGGAAAGCTGCTTGGAAGGCACGTTTCGCCTGGCGAGCGAATGGCTTTGCGCGGCTTGCCAGGCCAAGGGGATTGCGCCGGACGGCCCGTTGGCGGGCGAGGAAATGGCCAGCGGCCCCTTGGCCACGACGCGCTATCTGCGGCTTCTGGTCCGCAGCTTGAAAGACATCGACGAATTCGGCCGGCCGCAACTGCCCGGCGAAGTTGCGGACGGGCCGAACGGCCGATTGCGGATTCAAGTCTTTCCGGCCAGGGGAATGTACGACGATCTGCTGTTCCGCGGCTTTCGGGCCGATGTTTGGATGCAGCCCGGCATCAGCCGCGAGAATCTCGACGATGCGCTGGCGCCCGATTTTCGCGCGCGGACGCAGTCGGAACGGATCGCCCTGGTTCTCGGGGCCGGCAACGTCTCTTCGATTCCGGCCATCGACGCCTTCGGCAAGCTGTTCGCCGAGGGGCGCGTGGTGCTGCTGAAGATGAACCCGGTGAACGAGTATCTCGGCCCCATTTTCGAGCGGGCCTACCAGGCCTTGATCGAGGCCGGGTTCTTGCGGTTGATCTACGGCGGACCGGAGGTCGGCGCCGCCGCTGTCGCGCATCCGCTCGTCGACGAGGTCCACATCACCGGCTCGATCGCTTCGCACGACGCGATCGTGTGGGGGCCGCCGGGCCAAGATCGCGAAGCGCGGCGCGCCGCCGGCCGGCCGCTGTTGACCAAGCCGATCACCAGCGAGCTGGGCAATGTCACGCCCTGGATCGTCGTGCCGGGGCCGTATCGCCGGCGCGAGCTGGATTTTCAAGCCGAGAACGTGGCGGCGATGATCGTCAACAACGCCTCGTTCAACTGCATCGCCTGCAAGCTGATCGTCACTTGGCGCGGCTGGCCCGATCGCGAGAAGTTTTTGGACAAGATCGAGGCGGTGCTCGCCCGCGTGCCGCGCCGCAAAGCGTATTATCCCGGCGCCGCCGAGCGTTTCCGCCGCTTCGTCGGCCGCGAAGCGGAGCAAGACCCGCCGGGCACGCTGCCTTGGACCCTCGTGCGCGACGTCGATCCGGAGCGCGAGCCGCGTTGGATCGAAGAAGAGTCGTTCGTCTGCGCCTGCGCCGAAACGGCCCTCGACGCCGCCGGCCCGGCCGAGTTTCTCGATCGCGCGGTCGAGTTCGTCAACGAGCGCGTATGGGGCACGCTCGGCGCCGGGGTGATGGTACATCCAGCCTCACGCGCCGGCGCGGCGAACGAAGAGCGGTTTCAACAAGCCGTGAACCGTTTGCGATACGGCACGGTCGCCATCAACCACTGGCCGGCGATCGCCTATGCGATCATGAACGCGCCCTGGGGCGGATATCCTGGCGGCGCGCTGGCCGATCCGCAAAGCGGCATCGGCTGGGTCCACAATACGTACCTGCTCGAATGGGTCGAAAAATGCGTCTTGGAAGGGCCGCTCGTCGTGCGCCCCAAGCCGTTCTGGTTTCCCACGCATCGGCAGGCGGATAAGCTGGCTTCGAAGGTGTTGGGGCTGTATCATCGGCCCGATTGGCGAAAGCTGCCGGGGATTTTTTGGTCGGCGCTTCGGGGGTAAGACGGCTGGTCCAAGAAGGGAGGCTTGTCGAATGGCGACGATGGACGCCGCGGTTGCGGGGATCTGCGAGACATCCGGTTCGTGCGCCGCCGCGCGACCCGATTGGCGCCGGCAGCCGCATACCTGGTTCTTGGTCGCTCTGACGGCGGCGAATATCGCTTTGGACGGCTTGGCGGCCCGATTCGTGTTGGGCGCCGCCTCCTCCGAGGCTATCTCAATTGGCGTCCTGCTGGCGCAGTCATTTTTGATGGGCCTGTGGATGGCGCTGGGCGGACTCCATGCCGCCGCTCGGTTCGCGGCAGTCGTGGCGGCCACGGTTGCCGGCGCGGCGGTATTGTGGCTTGGACTACGACGCCCGGTCGGCGACTTGCGGGAATTGATCGCCTTCGGCGGGATAATCGTACTGGCGACGCACGCCGTATTGTTGCCCCTCCGAGCGATGTTCGGTTACCGGATCGACTTCGACCCGGCATATCACCCGAGGTCGGCGGACAAATCGATGCAGTTGCGCTTGATGCACCTGATCGCCTTCACCACGGCCTGCGCATTGCCGTGCGCCCTGGTTCGGGTGCTCAACGATGCGGACGCCGCTCTCGCCATATTCGCTTTCGGCGGCGTCGGCCTGGTCGGTTCGCTTCCCATCGCCTGGCTGGCCGTCGCAGCACGTCGCACGTGGCGGTTCTGGCTAGCAGCGCTAGGAATGCTGTCCGCTTCGTTGGTCGTCGATCTGTGGGCGCTCGGCACACTGTTGCCCGGCCATGCAGAGGCGGCGCCGGTTTATGCAGGCATCGCCGCGACCGTGCTGGCGAACTTGGGCGTCCTGCGGCTGATTTTCGGGCTGCGGCTGTTTTCGGTCCTAGGGCCTGCGCCGGTCGCGATCGGGTCGCGAAATGGCGTCGCGCTCGATCCCGATCTGGCGTTTGTCGTTGACGCCTGGCCTCGACTGCCGAATACGCTGCGCGGCGACCTGTTGCTCCAGGTGCGATCGGCGACCGCGCCGTCGCCGGAGTGACGCGGCGACTTTCAATCAGTAAAAGGAACATCGTCATGCAGCAAGACGAAGAACACGCGGGGCCGATGAATCCCTATGCTGCGCCGCTGTCGCTGTCGGCGACTCCCACCAGCGCCGATGACGACGTATTCGCGGCGGAGGACTTTAAGCCGTTCAAAACAATTTGGACGCGCCCTCGCGCCACGATCCGGTCCATTGTTGCGGCAGATCCCGCGCTCCACGTCAACCTGTTGGCTTCGCTTGGCGGCATTGGGCAAGTGCTCGATCGGGCCTCGATGCGCAATGCTGGCGACGCGCTGCCGATGTGGGGCATCCTCGCCGTGGCCTGCGTAGTCGGTCCTCTCGTGGGCCTTGTGGGCCTTTGGATCTCTTCGCATCTCATTCGTTTTTCCGGCGTCTGGCTGGGGGGCGCGGGCCTTCGCGAACAGATCAAAGCGGCGGTTGCTTGGTCTTCCGTCCCTACGGTTTTCGCGCTGGCGTTGTGGATTCCCCAGATTCTGCTTCTCGGGTCCGAAATGTTTACCACGGAGACTCCGCGGCTTGAAGCGCAGCCGTGGTTATGGTTTCTGATCGTTGCGATCGCATTGACGGAACTCGTACTAGGCGTCTGGAGCTTCGTGTTGCTGTGCAAGACCGTGGCCGAGGTGCAGGGTTATCGATCGGCGTGGCGCGGGCTGGGCAATCTAGTTTTGGCAGGCATGTTGCTCTTCGTTCCTTTGTTTGTCATTCTGTTCGGGATACTGCTGCTCCTCGCGGTGGCGTTGAAGGCCCAAGGTTAATACGCGACGGTGTTTCGTGACCGGCCATCGCTGAGGTCTGCCGGCAGCCGCCCCGCCGCTTGAATCGGCTGCGCGCCAACTTCAACAATGACGCCGGCTCAGCCGGCCATTGCGAACTAGAGCTTCATCCGCTGAAAGATCGGCTCGGGGACCAGCCGGATGGCGGCCATGATCGGGCGCCAGAGGCGGGGCGCGTAGATCATCGAGCGGCGGCGGAGGATGGCGCGGTCGATGTCGGCGGCGACTCGCTCGGGACCGGCCAGCAGCGGCAGCTTCTTCAGGCCGTAGGTCATGGCCGTATCGACGCAACCCGGTTTGACCGTGGTCACCGTCACGTTGTAGGGCGAGAGACGGTTCCGCAGGCCCTGAAGCCAGGTGCAACTTGAGCGGCAGACGCTCGCGAATCCTGGACAAGGAGGAATGGTCGGGCGACTCTTGATTCGTCGGCACGCCGAGAAAATCTCGGATCGACAGGCTGTCGCTCGAGCGCCAGGCGATCCCCCCCGCTGGGAGCCGATCCCCTCGAAGTAGCCGACCAACAGCATGCGGAAATAAGTCCCCGGCGGGATGCCTTCGCGTCCTTGGCCATCGGCATAGAAGGGGGCGCAGCGCTTTTCGAGCCACGAGTCGAAACTGGCGTCGGCCAAGAGTCCGTTCAGCTTCCGATAGAAGACATGTCCTGGCGACCGGGGCAGCCGATCCGCCGGAATGAACAAT
>DATNEC010000415.1:0-4460 GCA_035606815.1 Pirellulales bacterium | reverse complement strand
TCCAAGCCGGCCGGCTCGGTCTCGGCCGTTTCCGATTCGCGGTCGCTGCGATCCTGCGGCGTTTTTTTCTCGGTGGCGCGGGTCGCCGTCGCGGCTTTCTTCCGAGGCTTCCCTTGCGAATCTTGGGGCGCCACGAAGGAGAGCACTGCCAGTGCAAGCGCCGCCAGTGACGCCGCCCAAATCGCCTGTTTCCAAAATCCGGACAACATGGGTCGCCTCGCTCGAAGAAAGAAAAATGTGCCCTGACAACGCCGATATCCGAAGAATCGCGATCTCTCGCGTCGCGGGTCCGTTACTTGTCGTTCATGTTGGCATCGAGTTCCGCCAACAGCAGGCGGACATCCAGCCCCTTGGCGCCGGCTTGTTCGAAAAGCTCCCGCGCCTGCTGGCGATCGCCCTTGGCGTCCAGCGCATGATAAGCGCCGAGCACGATCAGCGAGGCCGGGTTGGCTTCATCGAGCCAGGACTTGGCCAGCCAGAAAGCGAGCTTGCCCGGAAGTTTGCCGAACTCATATTCGTGGCGTTTTCCCGCCGCGCGAAAAATGATCTTGTCCGGCGAGGCCTCGACGATGCTCAACTCTTCGCCGTTGACATTGATCGTTTCGGCCGCATTGAGCTGGCCCAAATGCTGGCGCACGGCGTCCCAGAAATCGTTGTAGTAACCCGCCAAGAGCTCGAAGCGCGCCACCTCGTCGAGCAGCTTCGGCGAGGTCGCTTCGAGCGTGGCTTGGGCCAGTTCATCTTCGGCGCCGGAAAAATCACGACCGGCGAACGACGCTCGCGCGGCGGCCAACAATTTGCGTACCGCGGCGATCTCTTCCGGGCTGGCGGCCGGCGGTTCGCTCTTGACGATCGGCGGCACGGCCACGTTCGGCGCCGGAGTCGATTTGTTCGCCTCGGAGTTCGCAGCCGCGGATTTTCCCGAATCGGGATTGGACGGCTTCGATCCGCCGGCGTCGGACCTTTTTTCTGGCATTGCGTCGGGCATGGCCGGCGGTTCCGGATCGTCGGAAAACAGCTTTTCCGTCGGTTTGCCGGAAGTTGCCTTCGGGCCAGCCCTTTTTCGCGAGGCGGGCCGGTCCGTTTGCAGCCCTGTCGCACTGGCCGGCGTTCTTTCAACATCCGTAGGCAAGCTCATCGGCGAAGCGTCTGCCTGCCGTGCGGTGACGGGCGGCGCGGCGCTTCGGTCGCCGCGCTCGGCAACGAGCAATGCCGACTCGGCATTCACGAAATAAACCACGCCGCCGGCGACCAGGATGCCGGCGACCAACATGCCGGCTAGCATCGCTCCGCCCGAGGACCGCCTCTTCGAAGAGATCCGCGCGGCGCTGGATGACGAAAGCCCCGTCGAGACGGCCGGGCCGACGATGTCCGGCTGCGACGGCCCAGGCATCGCGGCCGGATACGCGGCGGAGACCGGCATGGCTGGCGCGGGGTAGGCGTACTGCCCGGAGTAAGCCGGCTGCCCGGGATAAGGTTGCGCGGGATACGCGACGGGGCCGCCCTGAAAGCCAGGGGCCGCTTGATAACCGACCGGAACCGGCTGGGGCGTCGCCGCACCCACATAACCCGGTCCATGAGGTTGTCCGTAGATAGGTGCGGGAGCATACCCGCCCGCGGCCGGCATGCTCGGATAAGTGGGCGCGACGCTCGGCGGCGGCGGTTGATTGGCCGGTGCGCCGATCGTCGGCGGCGTGACCAAGGTCGCCGCCGGATTGGGAGCGACCGGGCCGGCCGAAGGCGGCAGCAGCGCGTCGGCCGAACCGCTGGTCAACGGGGCCGCCTGGCTGCGGGCGACCAACTCCGCATCGTACGCCCGCTTGGTAGTCGGCGTCATCAGCACGACGCGCGCGGCCGACAATTCGCCGGAGATTCGCTGCGCTATCGCGCCATGCTCCCCGGACAAGTGGGGATTCAACCGGCCCATCTGCCGGCGGAAGGCCTCGGCGATCATTTGCGAGTCCGACCGCGCGGAATGCAGGCCCAGCAATTCGTAGTGCGTCGGCGGCTGCGAGTCGGAAACGACCCCCAGCCAAGCGCGATACGGATTGAAAGCGTCGTTCATGTCTTCAGGCCCTGTTTCATGGGCTGCTCTTTTGACGGCGTGTAAACTCAAGACGGGAAGTTAATTATGGCCGAGCCGGCAAGTGCTGGCAATCGGAATGGATCTCCCGCATGGCGGCGCATTTCGCACGTCCGGGCCGCCAACTTAGACGAAGTCGGGGGCCTCAAGTTCCCTTCCCGAGTCGCCGCCACTGTAGATAACATAAGCAATCTACAAAGACTCGATAAACCGCGTTGGAATGGCCGATGTTTCCATCCAGGGCCTTTGAGCCTGACTTCACTACGGTGGGCCGGTTCCGCATCAGGTTTGGTAGGAGACAAACGCCTTGCAAAACTCTACCGATACAAGGGACTTGAATGCGGCCAAGGACGGCCCGCGGTGCGACCACTTCTGGCACGTTCGAAGCTGGGCGATGTTCGGCGCCGGCTTCGCCCTGGGCCTGGTTGCCCTGCAAATCGCGGTCGCGCGCCCCTTGAAGGTCGAGTTCTCGCGGATTCAACGTCAGATCGGCGAGTTGGAGCGGGGCGTGCAGAAGCTCACGGGCCAGTCCGAGCAAGCGGCGAAGACCGGCGAACTGCTGGGAGCGCTGGCCGAACAAGGCCGGCAATCGCGCGCGGCCAGCGACGCCTTGGCTGGAATCAAGGACTTGCAGGCCCAATTGATTGACGGCGAGCGAGCCACCGCCGCTGCCCGCTCATCGCTGGCGACGGTGGCCAAACTGCGACAAGAGGCCGTCAAGGCCAAGCGGGCTACGGCGACGCGCTCGCGGCCCTCGACAAGCTGACCAACTTGCAGCAGCATCTGATCGGCCAGTACCACTCGATTTTGTCTGCGCAAACGGCCCTGGCCGAGTTCGGCCGCTTGCGCGAGATGGCCGAGGCCGAGGCGCCTCACTTAACAGAAGCGCGCCGATCGTTGGACAGCCTGATCGAGCTGGCGTCGCTCGCATTGGCGGAGCAGGACCGAGCCGTCCACGCCGGCGCCGTCGCCCGCGAGTGGCGCGAGCTGAACGAGCGGTTGATCGCTGGGGCCGACCAAGTCGGTCTGGCGCGCGATGCCAGCGACGAGTTGATCGCGATCAAGGAGACCGTCCTTTGCGGCAGCGACCAAGAACAGCCGCAACGGGCTCGCGAAGCCCTGGATGAGTTGGTCGAGATCCGCGAGCGACTGCACGGCCAAACGGAGAATCTCGCGGCCGCCCAGGCCGGGCTCGACGGCCTGCTGTCGATCAAAGACCGAATCCTGGCCCGCACGGCCGACTTGGCCGACGCGGTCGAGACCTTGGAGCTGACATCCGACTTGCACCGCCAGTTGCAAGACTCGATTCGCCAGTTCGAGGGCGTGCGCCGCTGGCTGGTCGAAATCGTGATGCTCGAGCCGACGGTGGAGCGGACCATGAATGCCTTGAAGCCGCTGGCCGACCTGGCGAACCTCCGCCATTTGAGTCCAGCGGAGCTGCGACATGCGGCGCGGGCCGTCGTTGGCGAACGGGCCGCCCGGTTGGCGGAACGAAAGCCGACCATCGAAAATCGCGAAGACGCCGGACGGGAGACCGGCGCGAAGACGCGAGAGGCGCTTGACCCAAGCGATTTGGACTAGGCGGAGGGAGAGCGGAAGCGTCGCGGCGCGGATGAATTGCCGAGCAAGCAATTGGCGGACATCCGCGCCGCGACATGTTCGGTGTTCGGTTTGGCAGTATAACTGAACGTCAACGCTTGGCCCCTGAACACTGGACGCTCCTCACTGAACATGGACCTGAAGCTTACCGGCGACGTGGCGGTTGTGGTCGGCGCCGCCAGCGGCATCGGCCGGGCGATTGCCACGGCGTTTGCCGGCGAGGGCGCGTGGCTCGTCCTGGTGGATCGCAACCGCGCCGTGGAAGACGCGGCGTGCGATTTCGAAGCGCAATTTGGGCGAGCGGCCTTGGCCCTTGTCGGTGACGTCGTCCAATACGCCGACATGCGGCAGGCGGCCGCCGCGGGGTTGGCGAAATTCGGCCGTTTGGACCATCTCGTGTTCGCCGCGGGCGCCGGCTCAGGCAAGTTCGGCTTTCCGTTCTGGAATTTGGAGCCGGCCGATTGGCGCCGCGTGCTCGAAGTCAACCTGATCGGAGCGGCGAACGCCGCGCACGCCTTCGCCCCCGCGATGGTCGAAGCCCGGCGCGGCAGCATCTTGTTCATCTCGTCGATCGCCGGGCAGATCGGCTCCCAGACCGATCCGCCCTATAGCGCCGCCAAGGCGGGCTTGATCAACTTCGCCCAGTGCGTGGCCAAGGATCTTGCGGCCTACGATGTGCGCGCCAACTGCATTTGCCCGGGCATGGTGAAGACCGCGCTCAACCAATCGGTGTGGGCCGCCTGGAATTCGCAGCAGCCGCCTGAAGATCGTCAGCCTT
>DATNEC010000397.1:0-7618 GCA_035606815.1 Pirellulales bacterium | reverse complement strand
AAAGCCGTTTGCCTTGGCTCGTTGGCGTTCTCCTTGTTGGCGGCCTCGGCAGTCCGGCGCTGGCCTTGCCGCACTGGACGCCGCGGCCCTCGGGGCCCGTGGCCGCCTATGCGCCCGAAGTACGTCACTTCATCGTTGTCTCGCCGACGCCCGTCGTTCAGGCAGCCGTTCCTCTCGCCTCTGTTCCTCTTGCCATTCCAAGTCCGCCGGCGGCGAATTCCGTTGCGGCACCGCTCGCTCGACAGCCAATCGTCGAGCCGGGCGCTGGCTTGCCGCCCGCGCGGCATCGGCGGTACGTCGCTCGCAAAGCGGCGCCGGCGCCGCTGCTGTGGCAGCAACAAGTCGAATCGGTCCCGGAATATCCCTGGGGGTGGTTTGGCGCGCGCCGTCACACGGCCAACACCGGGCATCGACGTTTTCTGGGAGGCGAGTTCGACTGGAGCCTGCGCCGCGGCGATTAGGTTGACCGATTTTTCCGAAACCGATAGAATTCAAGCTGCACTATCAGGGAAATTTGGCCTGTTCTGGGCATGGATAGGAATTCGGGGCAAGAGCAGGAACGCGTAGGATGCACGTTCGCTCGGCCGCCGCAGGGCTCGAAGTTCTGACGCCGGCGAAACTCAATCTGTTTTTGGAGGTGCTCGGCAAGCGAGACGATGGCTTTCATGAGATCGAAACCCTCATGGCGCCCATCGGCTTGTACGACACGCTTTATTTTCAGCGCGATCCTTCTGGACGGATTCAGCTTGCCTGCGAGCACGTCGACTCGCAACCCTCGGCGCCCGCCGGCGAGCAATTGCCCGAAGGTTCTCAAAACATCGTGTTTCGCGCGATTGATTTAATCCGCCGTCGCTATCAGGTGGCCTCCGGGGCCCGAGTGCGGCTCGTCAAACGCATTCCCCTGGCGGCCGGTTTGGCGGGCGGATCGAGCGACGCCGCTGCAGCGCTGGTCGCGGCCAATCGGGTTTGGGGCCTGAATCTTCCGATCTCGGAACTCGCGCCGTTGGCCGCGGAACTCGGCAGCGACGTGCCCTTCTTTCTCGAACCGGGGCCGGCCATCTGCCGCGGACGCGGCGAGCGCATCGAGCGCGTGGCGGGCCTGGGGGCGCTATCGTTCATCATGGTCCGGCCGCCAGGCGGATTATCGACGGCCGACGTCTATCGAGCGTGCCGCCCGGCCGTGGCGCCCAAATCGGCCGTTCCGCTGGTCGAGTCGTTGCGAGCGGGGCGCCTGCCCGAAGCCGGCGGCTGGTTTCACAACGCTCTGCAGGCGGCGGCGGAGCAGCTTTCGCCCTGGATCGTGCGGCTGAAGCAAGAATTCTCGCGGCTCGATTGCCTCGGACACCGCATGAGCGGCAGCGGCACGAGCTATTTCGGGTTGGCCCGTCATTTCCGTCATGCCCAGCGCCTGGCCGCCCACTTGCAAACACGCGGCTTGGGCCGAGTCTACGTCGTTCGAGGTACTTGTTGATCCAGCAGCGAAGGAGAACGGCTGTGGAAATCACCGAGGTGCGGATCAAGCTGATGGAGGACGGGGGAGAGCGCTTGCAGGGATTTTGTTCGATCACGTTCGACGACTGCTTCGTGGTCCGCGATCTGAAAATCATCGGCGGGTCGAGCGGCCCGTTCGTGGCCATGCCCAGCCGCAAACTGACAGCCCATTGCGGCGGGTGCGGATCGAAAAACCACCTACGAGCAGCCTACTGCAATCAATGCGGCGGCCGACTCAAAGAAGACCGGGCCGGCAAGGACGAAGAAGGCCGCGCCAAGCTCTATGCCGATATCGCCCATCCGATCAACTCCGCCTGCCGCGAAATGATCCAAGACCGCGTGATTCTCGCTTATCGCGAAGAACTGGAGCGCTCGAAGCTGCCAGGCTATGTTTCGAGCTACGACGACTTCGACGAAGAAGCCGCGCTCTCGCGGCCGGCGGAACGTCAGCCGGCGCGCAAGCCCAGCGAACCAAGAACTCCGGCGCCGCACATGCAGCCGCCTGCCGAGAAGATCGCCGCCGAGAGGCTAACCGCCGAGCGCCTGGAGAAAACCAAGGTGCAGCCGGCGGAGTCGGAGCCGCGCGCGCCGCACAAAGCGCCGGTGCATCAAACCGCCGCCAACGCCCCGCCCGAACCGCGCGGCGGCAGCTTCGGCGCCGGGATTTGGTAATTGCGTAGGACGGACTTCCAGTCCGTCATTGGCATTCATCAAGCGGCGTGGTACGGAGGCGACCGAAGCGACGGACCGGAGGTCCGTCCTACGGAGTATGCAATGGTCGTCCGCCGGGCCTCGAACGGATGTGTTTCGCATCCTGCCCTAGCGGCCGATCTGTTCGAGCGCCTCGGCCGCAGCGCGCCGCACCGCTTCGTCGGAATCGTCGCCGAGCGACTCCAGTTCGCTCTTCGCCGCAGCCGCCTTCGGCCCTAGTTTGCCCAAGGCCAAGGCCGCTTCAAGCCGCACCAGGGGCCGCTCGTCGGCCAGCGCCTTGGTCAAACCGGGAACCGCCGTCTTGACGACTTGCTGATCTTCCGGCGTGATTTGCAGCAACGCCCACAGCGTGACCACGCGCAACGATTCATCGCCGCCGGCCAGTTGATCGTGGAGCGCCCCCACGGCCGGCTTGGCCGCCGCGCCGGCCTTGCCCAGCGCGTAGGTCGCCGTTCGCTGCACCCGCTCGTTGTCGCTCTTGAGCAGCGTCATGCACTTCTTGACGACGGCCGGATCCTGCGGGCCGATCAGGGCGATCGCCATCAGCACTTCGGCGTGAAACTCGCCGGCGTCCGACTGCTCGGTCGAAGCCGTATCGCCGAGCGCCGCGATCAATTGAGGCAGGGCAGCTTTGGCGGCCGGCCCGATGCGCGCCAGAATCGCGGCCGAAGCGTCGCGCAGACTCGGGTTCTTCAAGCCCTGGGCGACGTGCGGCACGACCTGCGCGCCCTGCGATGAGATCGCCTCGACGATGTTTCCTCGCACCTGTGGGTCGGCGTCCGACAAGGCGGAAATGAGCGCCGGACGGATCAACTCGGGATTGGGCTTCAAGTCGACTAAACCGCGGGCCGCCGCCGCGCGGACGTGTCCGTCTTCCGAACCAAGCCCTGCGACCAATTGCACGGCGGCCTGCTTGGCGAGCACCTGATTGTCGGGGGAAATCTTCGCCAAGCCCCAAACCGAGAGCGTCTTGAGCAGGGCGTCGTTCGATTTGCCGGCGTCTTTCAGCGCGCCTGCCCCGTCGGGCGAGGCGATGGCGCCAAGAGCAAAGGCGGCGGCGTACTGGACCGCCGGCTGCTTGGCTTTGACGAAGGGGACAATGTCGGTCACGGCCGCACTCGCATCACGGCCGATCTTGCCCAAGGCGATCAGCGTCTGCGCCTGGACGTCGGGCCGATCGTCCGAAAGGGCCTCGACCAACGCGGGCACGGCGCTTTTGGCCTTCGGCCCGGCCTCGCCCAGCGCCAGGCAAGCCCAATACCGCGCCCGTTCGTTCTTCAGCGCCTTGGTCAGCGCGGCGATCGCCTTGTCGCCGCTCTCGGCGATCGTCTCGATCGCCAGAGACGCGCCTTGCGGGTCGGCCTGCTCCAACACTTGGATCATGATCGGCAGCATCACCTCGCCGTCCGGTTTCAGCCGCCGCAAAGAGCGCACCGCGGCGCCGCGGACGCGCGCCTCGGGATCGGTGAGCAGCTTCGCCAGCGCGGCGATAATTTTGGGGTCGGGCTTGTCCAGCTTGCCGAGGGCAATCGCCGCGTAAGCGCGCACGAACGGTTCGGAATCGCCCAGGGCCTTCGTCAGATCCTTCGTCGCGGCGCCGATCTTTTCGCCATCGAGTTGCGAAATCGCCTTCGCCGCCTCGGTGCGGGCCTTGGCGTCGCCGCTGGCGAGCGATCGCAGCAGCGCTTCGGCGTTTCGGTCGGCGGCCGAGGCAAGGCTGGCGACGGTCGCGATCAAGAGCATCGCAGGCAATTTGACGAAGCGCTTCATGGATACCGTTCCCGCGTGATGTTGCAGACGAAGTGAGATGCCCTGAAAATGCCCGAGGATTGCCGCCGATGTTAGAGCGAAACGGCCTCGTGCGACAACCGCTCGACGAAGCGTTTGGCGCGCATGTAGTCGCCGGAGGGATATTGCTTGAGCCGCTTTTTCAGCTCGGCCGCCAGGGCGTCCGACGAATCGACGATCTCGTCGGCCTGTTGGAGCGAGATATTTCCGCCCGCCTCGGCCCGTTCGACGAACAGTTCATCGAGCTTGCTTCGCAATGTTCCGTAATCGTCGCCGCGCAGCACGCTGGGCCAGACGATTTGTCCGCTGACCGGATCGAGTTCCGCGTCGCTCAACGGCGCCGGCGGCGCCGTCTTGGCGAGCATCGCCAGCCGCTGGCTGCTTTGTCCGAGATTGCGAGTCGAGTCGACGTACGACTGGTGCATCCGCTTCTTGGCGTAGTACGTTTCGGTGAACTTGATCTGGTTGTCCAAGTAGGCCGATCGCGCCTGTTCGACGTTGATGGCCGCGGCCGAGTTCATCAAATTGGCGGCGCCGGCTGAATAGACCACGGCGGCCATGCCCATCGCATAACCCTCGCCCGCCGTGCTCGCATAGCTGGGGTAGCCCCACCATTGCGCGGCAACCGGCGCCGCGCACGCGACGAGCACGAATAGCCACGAAAAAGGATGTCGAAGAACCGTGAATTTCATGGATCAATCTCTCGGGTGCAAGCCGCCAGGAGACTTCCATGCCGCCCGCGGGCATCGTTGCGGTGGACGTGACGGGACCGTCGAACGCTCGCGCCTCATTCTTATAAGCTGCCGCCTCGCGGCAATCAAGCGAAAGCGCGTGAGAATTTCGTGATTTAACGGGTCACGCGAAATACGCGACCGCGTTTCGAAACAATTGCAAGCCGTCGCCCTCGGCGCCCAGCGGCCGCCGCGTCCAGCGCGGATGCTGCGTCGGGTCGATGTGCCGCTCGGGGTGCGGCATCAAGCCGCACACGCGGCCCGTCGAGTCGCAGACGCCCGCGACATCGGCCATCGCGCCGTTGGGATTGTCGGGGTACGCCACGGCGCCGTTCGCGGGGCCGTCGAGCGGGGCGTACTTGAGCGCAAGCTGCCCGTTGGCTTCCAGGGCCGACAATGTTTTGCCGTCGCGGGCCACGAACCGGCCTTCGGCGTGCGCCACCGGCAAATACATTGACTCGATCCCGGCGAAGAACACGCACTTCGAACTGGCGACGCGCAACCGCACCCAGCGGTCTTCGAACTTGCCCGAGGCGTTCCCCGTCAACGTGGCAGGGGGCGCGGCGACGCCGATGCTCCGCACGGTAGCTCCGAGACTCCGTGGCGGAGATGCCGCAGCTCCGACGCTCCGCGGCGGAGATTCAGCCGCCGAGGGCGAGCGGCTTTCATTCCCGTCGCGGAGCGCCGGGCCTACTTTCCCCTCATCGAGCAGCAGGCCCGACTTCATTAGGATCTGGAATCCGTTGCAAATGCCCAACACCAGCTTGCCGGCCGCCTTGAACTCGTGCAACGCGTCGAACAAGTGGTGGCGAATCTGGTTGCCCAAGATTCGCCCCGCGCCCAGGTCGTCGCCATAGCTGAAACCGCCGGGCAGGCAGAGGATTTGAAACTCGGCCAACAGCGCTGGCCGTTCCAACAATCGATTGACATGCAACCGCTCGGCGCGAGCGCCGGCTTGCTCGAAGGCAAAGGCGCCTTCGAGATCGCAATTCGTTCCGGGTGCTCGCAAGATCAGGGCATTTACCATTTGAGCGGCGCCTGCCAGGCGGTTTTGAGGACGGATAAATCGGCGGTCATCAAAGACCGAGCGCCGTGAACGAATTCCAGCGCGCCTCCCTCGACGACCTGCCCGATGCGGGCGAAAGGCACGCCGCCGAACTTCGCCTCGAAAGCGCCGGCCGAATCGGGCGCCACCTCGCAGAGAAAACGCGTGTTCGATTCGCTGAACAAGAGCGCCGCGGGGTGCTTCGCCGCCTCGCTGCCGCACACGACGCGCTCGACGTCGAGCGTCGCCCCCAGGCCGCCGGCAAAGGCCATCTCGGCCGCCGCCGCGGCCAATCCTCCTTCGCTCAAGTCGTGGCAAGCGCGGACTAAACCGGCGTCGATGGCCGAGTGCATCGCGGCAAACGTGCGCTTGGCGAGTTGCGCGTCGACCCGCGGCGCTCTTCCGCCGGCCAGCGATGCGACCAGCGAGAAATGCGAGCCGCCCAGTTCGTCGTGCGTGGCCCCGATCTGATACAGCAGATTGCCGGGCTGTTTCAGGTCCATCGTCACCGAGCGGCGAACGTCGGCCACCTGCCCGATCGCGCTAATCAGCAGCGACGGCGGAATGGCGATCGAGCACTTGCGGCCCTCGGAGTCCGTATAGCGGAATTCGTTGTTCAGGCTGTCCTTGCCGCTGATGAACGGCGTGCCCAAGGCGATCGCCATGTCGTGGCAGGCCAGCGCCGCGCGCACCAGGGAGCCGAGCGTCTCCGGCGCCTCGGTATCGCCCCAGCAGAAGTTGTCGAGAATCGCGATCCGCCGCGGATCGGCGCCGACCGCGACGCAATTGCGCACGGCCTCGTCGATGGCGCTGGCGGCCATGTCGTAGGCGTCGAAGTCGCCGTAACGCGGGTTCATGCCGCACGAGAGCACGATCCCGCGGCGCGAGCCGAGCACCGGCCGGAGCACGGCGGCGTCGCTGGGGCCGTCATTCTCGACGCCCACGAGCGGCTTGACGACGCTGCCGCCCTGCACCTCATGGTCGTATTGCCGAATCACCCATTCTTTGCTGGCCACGTTCAGCGAGCCTAAGATCCGGACCAGAACCTCGGCGTAATCCATGCGCGCGGCCGAAAGATCGAGCGGTGTCGGCGGCGGCGAACGGTAAACGGCTTCGCGCACCACCGGCGGCCGGCCGCCGTGCAAAAACTCCATCGCCAGGTCGGCGACTTGCCGATCTTGATACTTGAGTTGCAAGCGGCCGGTGGGCGCGAAACGGCCGATGATCGTGGCCTCGACCCCTTCGCTGGCGCACAACGCATGAAGCTCGTCCCAGGTTTCCGGCCCGACGGCGAGCACCATGCGTTCCTGGGCCTCGGAGATCCACATCTCGGTATACGACAACCCTTCGTATTTGAGCGGAATGCGATCGAGCCAGACTTCGGCCCCGATATGCTCGCCCATCTCGCCGACCGCGCTCGAAAAGCCGCCAGCGCCGCAATCGGTGATGGCGTGATACAGCCCGCGGTCGCGCGCGGCCAGGACCACGTCGAGCAGCATCTTCTCGGTGATGGCGTTGCCGATCTGCACGGCGCCGCCGGAGATTTTTTCGCTTTCGCTGGTCAATTCGGCCGAGCTGAACGTGGCGCCGTGAATGCCGTCTCGCCCGGTCCGGCCGCCGACGGCCACGATGTAGTCGCCGGGCCGAGGTTCTTTCCGCGCTTTATCGACCGGCAGCAAGCCGGCAGTGCCGCAGTAAACCAACGGATTGCCCAGATAACGCCGGTCGAAATATATCGCGCCGTTGACGGTCGGAATGCCCATCCGGTTGCCGTAATCGCGCACGCCGGAGACGACACCTTTCATGACGCGCTTGGGATGCAGGACGCCCGGAGGAAGCTGATCGGCGGGCG
>DATNEC010000389.1:0-10417 GCA_035606815.1 Pirellulales bacterium | reverse complement strand
CGTCGGAATCGCCGCAGGGCTTCGCATCCGACTTGAGATCTCCGGCGCCACGTCAAGGAATCCCGTCCATGATTACCGTTCCTCAAGCCCGGATGCTCGCCCAAGAACACGCGTATCGACCGATCACGGTCAAATTCATTTGCCTCGGCCGCCAGTGGATTCGTTTGACCCATGAAGAGGCCATCGCGGTGCTGCGCGAAGAGGGAAAGATGGTTTTATGAGTTTTCTGTTAGGTAAAGACTGGAACGTCCTGACGATCACGTTCGAGCGGGCCGATCTCTACCGCATCAACGGAAACCGCACCAAGGGACGCGACGCCAACAAGATTCGCGACAATGCCAAGCGGCACGCGCGAACGATTTTTTGGGGAATCTTCAACCAAAAAGGCAAGCTGCTCGACAGCGGGCCGGGCGCCTACGGCACGATGATTCCGGCGGCGGCCTTGGAACGCCTGGGCCGCGAGTGGACGAGCAACGCGGCGATCGTCGAAGTCTTGGAGCAATTGCAGCGCGGCGAATCGGACAAGGCCGCGAAAATCTTCTCCTGGGGCGACAAGGCCGAAACGCCCTCGCCGACGCCCCCCCAGCCGAAGCCGCCAGCGAACAACCCGCCAGCGAACAACCCGCCAGCGAACAACCCGGCGGCGACAAAATCAGCAGCGGCGCCCCCAAGCGAGCTGCCGCGCGACACGACCGGCGTCTACAAATTGGTGATCGCCTCCGATGAGGGAGACGAATTCGAGTCGACCCTCAAGCTGATGAAACAGGCCGGGCAGTTGACCGGAACGCTGCTGTCGCCCGACGGAGAAGAGGCGCCGATCGAGCATGCCCTGCTCGACGGCTCGGCGTTGTCGTTCAATTTCTGTCTAGGCGCCGGCGAGGAAGCGCTCTCGCTGAAGTTCCAAGGCACGATCGACAAAGACCGGGTGCAGGGCAAATTATCCTGACGCTCCGCCGCGAGCGGAGAGGCGCGGACCTCTCGCGCGCCCCCCGGCCGTTCGATCTCCTCGCCCGGCGCCACGTCGTAAGTTGTAGACCTTGACTGGTTTCGATTCACGGACTTATACTCCGTGTTTCGCTCGGAAACGCGGATAGAACCAGGCAAGATCAGCATGAAGACCGAACGCCGGCACGAGCTGGCCACCAACGACCTCTCCGATTGGCTCGGCGACAAGATCGAGGAGCTAAAGCCTTACTCGACGGCCATTTGGGCCAGCGTGCTGGGCGTGTTGGTCTTGATTGCCGCCGGCGTCTATTGGTCGCGGCAATCGGAAGCTTCGCTCGAACGAGGCTGGGACCGCTTCTTCCTGGCCCGCGCCGACACGACGACCGAGAAGCTGCGCGACGCGGCCGACGATCATCCCACGTCGGCGCCGGCCCTTTGGTCGCGGCTGTCGCTGGCCGACCGCGAACTCGCCAAGGGGGTCGATTTGCTGTTCGAGGACCGCGCCGCGGCACAGGAAGCCCTGAAGGACGCCGCGGACGCCTACCGATACACGATCGAGCACGCGCCGAGCGGTTCGTTGCTTGCCGAGCGCGCCACGTTCGGACTCGGGGAAGCATTCGAGTCGCAAAACGAGCTGGAAAAGGCCCGCAAGCAGTACGCGGACGTCGAGTCGCAATGGCCCGGCGGGCCGTTCTCGATGGAGGCCCAGCGACGGTTGGCCGATCTCGATCGGGCCTCGACCAAGGCGTTTTACGATTGGTTCGCCAACCAGGAGCCGAAGCGCAAGCCGCCCGCGAAAAAGGGTCTGCCCGGCGCCGGGCCGGACTTCGATCTCGACAAGCTGGAAGAACACCCCTTCCACTCGCAGATCGACTTGGATTCGAAAACGTTCGGCGGCGCCGCACCGAAAGCCACCGAGAAGCGAGCAGCCCCTAAGAAAGCCGCCGAAGAGAAAGAGGGCGAGAAGCAACTGACCGACGAGAAACCGGCGACCGGCGCCGCCCTGGACGACAGTTCCCCGGATAAAACGCCGCCCGCGGACAAAACGCCGGAAGAAAAATAGCCGTCCATCGACCATGTCGAGCGATGAACCTTCCGCCGGGCCGGTGGAACTGACGGTGGCCGAAGACCAGGCGGGCAGCCGGCTCGATTGGTTTCTGGCGCGGCAATTTCCGACCTACAGCCGCACGCACTTGCGCCGCGTGATCAACGCCGCCTGCGTCAAGGTCAACGGCAAGCGCACCAAGGCCAGCCATCATCTCGTCGCCGGCGACCTTATTTCGCTGGTCTTGCCCGAAATGCCGCGGTCCGGCCCCGAGCCAGAGGAGATTCCGCTTGAAATTCTCTACGAGGACGAGGCCCTGGCCGCGATCAACAAGCCGCCGGGCATGGTCGTGCATCCGGCCAAAGGGCATTGGAAAGGAACGCTGGCCAGCGCCTTGCAATTCCATTTCGACAAATTGAGCAGCGTGGGCGGACCGACGCGGCCGGGCATCATTCATCGGCTCGATCGCGACACCAGCGGCGTGATCGTGGTCGCCAAGAACGACCGCGCCCACCAACGATTGGCCCTGCAGTTCGAGCATCGCAGCGTGACCAAGGAGTATTTCACGATCGTCGCCGGGCGGCCGAACCTGGATCGCGACCTGATCGATCTGCCGATCGGCCTGCATCCGCAGCATCGCGAAAAAATGGCGGTGCGGCGAGACGACCCGGCGGGCCGGGCGGCGCAAAGCTTCTACGAAGTGCTCCGGCGGTTCGACGGCTTCGCCAGCGTGCGGATTACGCCCAAAACGGGACGCACGCACCAGATTCGCGTTCATCTGGCGAGCATCGGCTGTCCGGTGCTGTGCGATCGGGCCTACGGCGGGCGGGCTCGGCTGACGCGCGGCGAGGTGCGGCGCCAACCGGGCGACGAACAGGTCTTGCTCGAGCGGCAAGCACTGCACGCGGCCCGCTTGCAATTGACCCATCCGGATTCCGGACGACCGCTTGAGTTCGTCGCCCCGTTGCCGGCCGACCTGGAGCGAACGCTTTCGGCCCTGGCCGAGTTTCGCGGCTTGTAAGCGGCGGGCGATCGGCCCAGAATGCAACAGTTCCACCGTCCATCAACGTCGGAGTCGTGAATGAAACTCGTGAAGTACGCGCCCCGCGGCGGGCAGGATTCGATCGGGCTGCTGGAAGGCGAAGAAGTGCTGCCTTTGGCGTCAACCGGCGGCCAGTACCAGTCGCTGACCGATATTCTGGAGGCCGACGATCCGGCGGCGCTGGTCGAACTGCTCTTCGATCAGGCCGGCGAGCGGGTTCCGCTGCACGCCGTCACGCTGCTGCCGCCGGTGGACCGGCAGGAGATTTGGGCGGCCGGCGTGACCTACACTCGCAGCCGCAAGGCCCGCATGGAAGAGTCGGTCGGCGCCGCGGTGTTCTACGACAAGGTTTACGAAGCCCCGCGGCCCGAGTTGTTCTTCAAGGCCAACGCCCACCGCGTCGTCGGGCCCGATCGACCGGTGCGCATCCGGCATGACGCGAATTGGAACGTGCCCGAGCCGGAATTGACGCTGGTGCTCAATTCTCGGATGAAGCTGGTCGGCTACACGATCGGCAACGACATGAGTTCTCGCGACATCGAGGGCGAAAATCCGCTGTATTTGCCGCAGGCCAAGGTCTACGACCAGTCGTGCGCGTTGGGGCCGTGCATCGCGCTGGTCAACGCCATGCCGCCGCGCGAGCAGATTGGCATTCACATGGCGGTGATCCGCGAGCACGCGATCGCCTTCGAAGGCTCGACCGACGTCGGCCAGATGGCGCGCACGTTCGAAGATCTGATCGACTACCTGGGCCGCGACAACACCTTCCGCCACGGCGCCTGCCTGTTGACCGGCACGGGGATCGTGCCCGGCGACGACTTCACCCTCCGCCGCGGCGACATCATCAACATCACGATCGACGGCATCGGCACGCTGGTGAACTCGGTCGTCCAGGGCTGAAGCACATGTCGGTTATGCTTTCTTACTTGAACTTGTACTCCGGATTCTGCACGTCGAAGTCGAGATCGCTGAAGCGGCGGTTCGGCTGGAATTGCAGATAGGTGTATTCCTCGGCAAGCTCCGGCTCGCCGCCGGGCTGGGCGGACCATTCGTAGGCTTCGTAGCGCACGGGCAGCCGCAGTTCGGCGTCGATGAACAGCCGCGTGATTCGAAACGGCGAGTCGTGATGATGCTCCAATCGCGTCAATTCGACGCAGGTGCAAGGCCGCTCGTTCACCTTCGCCCCCGGGATGATCTTGGCGGAGCAACGCACGAATTGCACATCGCGACGGGCCTCTTCGAGCCAACTCTCGGCCATCCGCTTCACGCCCAGATCGGTGATCGGATAGCGATTGCCTTCCATCGCCATCTTCCCTTGCGGATCGAGCTTGAACGTGCCGACGAGCCGGCCTTTGAGGCCGTTGGGATGCGCCAGCAAGCGATTGTCGTTGTGGCCGTGAACGTAGATCGCCTCTTGGCCTTTGACTTTGTCCGGCGCCAGGTAATTCACGTAGACGCTGAACGGGTCGTGACGCAGCTTGATGGCCAGACGCTCGGCATGGGTGAGACGGCCGGCGATCCGCTCGCGCTTGATGAGCACGCAGGAATAGTCGGCCACGGGCTCGAGGGCCGCCAGGCTGGCTTCGACGACGCGAATGGCGTCTGCCGGCGTCGGCGGGCGATTCGATGGGCCATTCGTCCCAGGCGCCCGATACGGCTGCCGGGCAAGTTGCCCAGGGAGTTGCGAGGCGCCCGCCGGCCGGCGCTCCAAGGGACGGTTGGGTGGCTGCTGTCCCAAGGCGCTTGCGGTCCACAGCCAAACGGCTGCGCAAACGATGGCGCCGGCGCCGCGGCGCCGAAAGACGAGGGTGGTCATCGTGAACGCTCCATGGTCAGCAGTCGTGGCGGCGGTCAACTTAGGCTTTTCCGAAGCGCCAAGACAAGACCGGTTTTTGCGGAGCGGCGGACGGGGGGTTGAGGGTTAGTGGTTGGGGGTTGAATAATCGCCAAGCCGGCTGGCTCTTCACTCCCTCACTCCCTCACTCCCTCACTCCCTCACTCCCTCACACCCTCACTCCCTCACTCCCCGTCAAAGCATGTCCAGCGGATCGACGTCGACGATCCACTGCACCTCGGCCGGCGTCTTGATCTCGGCGGCGACCTCGGCCGCGGCGGCCCGCAGCCGGTCGCCGTGGCGGCTTTGCACCTGAAGCTGAAAGCGATAGCGGCCGCGCAGCTTGGCGATCGGCGCCGGCGCCGGGCCGAGCACGCGGGCCTCGGCCTCGTGGCGCTTCAGGGCGGCCGAAAGCTGCTCGCCCAGCGCGTCGGCGAACTCGCGGGTCGCCGTTTCCTTCTCGCCGCGGATCACCAGCCGCAGCATCGACGCGAACGGCGGGTAGGCCAGCATCTCGCGGTGGGGCAGTTCTTGCGCGGCGAAGGTCTGATAGTCGTGCCGCACGGCGGCCTTGATCGCGGCATGGTCGGGGTTGAAGGTCTGCACCACCACCCGGCCCCCTTTCGGCCCGCGGCCGGTGCGCCCGGCGACTTGCACCAACAGATGGAACGTGCGCTCGGCCGCGCGGAAGTCGGGCAAGTGCAACGCAATGTCGGCGTTGATCACCCCGACCAGCGTCACGTTGGGAAAATCGAGCCCCTTGGCGATCATCTGCGTGCCAAGCAAGATGCGCACGTCGCCGTTGCGGAACGCCGTCAAGGCCCGCTCGTGGCTGCCGGGGCCGCGCATCGTGTCGGTATCCATCCGCAGCATGGGATATTCGGCGAAGCGGGCCCGCACTTCGCTCTCCAGCCGCTGCGTCCCCAGACCGCCGTAGCGAATGCCCGCGAACCCGCAGGCTGCACACTTGCCCGGCGCCGGGATTTCGTGGTCGCAATAATGACACAGCGCGATGTGCGCGTCGCGATGGTGCGTCAGGGCGATGTCGCAGTGCGGGCAGCGCAGCACTTCGCCGCAACTCGAACACTGGATGTGCGTCGAAAAGCCGCGGCGGTTCAACAGCAAAATGACTTGCCCGTCGGCGTCGAGCGCCTCTTTCATGGCCGCCGCCAGCGGGCGGCTGATGGCGCCCGCGTTGAATTGATCGCGGCTTTCGTTGCGCAAATCGATGGTCACGACCGCCGGCAGCGGCCGGTCGAACACGCGCCGCGGCATGGCCAGCAGGCGGTATTCGCCGATCTGGGCCTTGTGCCAACTTTCCAGCGACGGCGTCGCCGAGCCGAGCACCAGCGGCACGCTTTCGCTCGCGGCCCGCTGAAGAGCCACGTCGCGAGCGTGATAGCGCGGCGCGGTATCTTGTTTGAAGCTCGATTCGTGCTCTTCGTCGAGCACGATCAGCCCCAGGTGCGGAGTCGGCGCGAAAACGGCGCTCCGCGCGCCGACCACCACCGAAACCTCGCCGCGCACGATCCGCTGCCATTGCCAGTGCCGCTCGGAGTCGGTCAGATGGCTATGCAGCACGGCGACCTGGCCGAACCGCGCCCGGAATCGCTGCTGGGCCTGCGGCGTGAGACTGATTTCGGGGACCAGCACGATCGCTTGCCGGCCGAAGGCCACCACTTCTTGAATGGCGCGGATGTAAACTTCGGTTTTGCCGCTGCCGGTCACGCCGTGCAGCAGGATCGTTTCGTGCCGACGCGACTGCATCGAAGCCAGGATCGCGTCGAGCGCGGCTTGCTGGTCGGCGTTCAGATCGTGATCGTCGTCGAGCGGAACCTCGGCCGTCTGCCGGTCGCCGCGAGACAGGCGGCGCGCCACCGAGGCAATCAGGCCCTTGCGGCGCAGCACGTTGATCGGCCCCAGCGTGCAGCCGGCGCCGTTGGCCAGTTGCGCCGGCGTGAGCGGTTCGGGGCTGGCCGCCAGGTAGCGCAGCACGTGCAGTTGTTTTTTCGGCAATTCCAATTGGGTCAGCTTCGCGGCGACCTTGGCCTCGACCGAAAGCAGCGTCGTCAGCTTCGTGCCGGCCCGGGCGCGAACGCCGGCGGGCACGACCGTCTCCAACACTTGCCCGAGCGGGCAAAGATAGCGCTCGGCGATCCACTCGGTCAGCCTGAGCATCGAGGGGCTGACGAGCGTTTCTTCGTCGACCACTTCCGCCAGCGGCTTGAGCCTGCGCGAGCCAACGGCGCGGCATTCCAAGCGGGTGCAGTAGCCGATCACCGGGCGATTTCCGCGGCCCAACGGCGCCGCCACGCGCCGGCCGACGGCCACTTGCGGCCGCAGGTTCTCGGGCACGAGATAATCCAAAGCTTGCGGCGGACCGCCCGGTACGACGACCGTCGCCACCCAGCCCTGCTGCGCGTCGTCGAGTTCCCACGGCGCCGGCTCGGAATCGAAGAGTTGCTGTTGTTTGTCGTGAGACACGGTGCTGATTATCGCGGGACGCGGTGCTGCGCTCGGCGGCTCGATGTTCTTTTCCGAATCTTACCATGATTGGTCGCCCCGCGTTTCGGCCTCCGAGAACTCCCTCTCCCTCTGGGAGAGGGCTGGGGTGAGGGCGTGTTGATGAGGCGATTCTCCCTCACCCTAACCCTCTCCCAAAGGGAGAGGGGATTGGCGCCGATTGCATCGCGGCAACATGTTATATTGGCCGCGCGGTCCGCGGGGCGGAAGGGCCGCGAAGTAGCGTTGTTTCCTTTCCAGGGGCTTGGTGAAAGGAGGTCCGTGCTATGCGAAGGTTGTGTAGTTACGGCGTCGCGGCCATGTTCGTGGCCGGCGCCGCGGCGGCGGTCGCCGCCGAGTTGAAAAGCGGTTTGCAGGAGGGCGACTTCGTCGGCGCCTTCGACGTGGTGAAGTGCGCCGGCGCCGAAGAGGATGGCGTGAAGCTGGGCCAACAGCTCTGCTACCGCTGAAAATATGGCGGTAAGCCCGTCGTCATGATTTTCGCTCGAAAATCAGACGCGGCCTTGGCCAGTTTGGTCAAGCGGCTCGATACCTTGGTCGCCGAGCACGCCGACGAAAAGCTGAGCGCTTTCGTCAATCTCATCGGCGAAGACCGGGAGGCCTTGGAGGCGGACGCCAAAAAGTTCGCCGTCAAGCACAAGATCGCCAACATCCCGGTGGTCGTACCCGTCGAGTTCGACAATGGGCCCGACAATTTCGGCATCAGCCCCAAGGCCGACCTCACGGTCATGCTCTACAAGGGGATGAAGGTCCAGGCCAACCATGTTTACGGCTCGGGCCAGTTCAAGTCGAAGAACGCGTCTGAAGTGCTCGCCGACGTGCCCAAGCTGCTGGAATGAGCGGCTTGCGGCAAGTTGGATTGAACCACCGCCGTCGGAGGATGGCCTTCGGCGGCGGTTGAGTTTTGTAGCAGGCATACTCCGTATGCCGTCGCCGACCGCGGAAAGCGAGCCGAGTTGCCGCGAAGCCGACAGGCAGATGGGGCGCGCGCCCGACGCAGGCGGACGGCATATGGAATATGCCTGCTACTTTGACCATTGCGACACGCTGGAAGCCTGCAGCACCTAATTTGACGCCAATGGCTTGGGAAAGCCGGCGTTCCATGGTCGCGGTGATTTATATTTCGGCCGATTTATTTATATCGCCGCGCGGCGCGAGTGCGAATCGACCCCGTGTTTCGAAATCCTCCGAGAAAACAAGGGTTTCGCGCCGCGGGCCGGCTAAAACACCCGATAATTCATGCCCGACCGGCGCCCATTTGACGCCCGTTTTGACGCATATCAATAAATCGTCGCGATCGGCGTTTTTGCCAGCGGGCCGAGGTTTTGGCCCTTTCCGTGCAGCGCGGCTGTTTATCATTTCGTGGGGCGTATAAATCATGATTTCTCGCTTTCATGCCGCGACTCAGACTACCGGCAAACCGAACTTATCGTGCCGGCGGCTTGGTTAGCAATCGCAAGCGATTTGCGCGAACTCCCAAGGAAACGCGCGGCCTTGACTTCCGGCTGCGCGGCGCGCATACAAGCCTCGGACGACGGCGAGGGCCATGTTTGCAGCGAGCCGGGCGGGGGCGCCCGGCCCTCCATGATGAGACGTGCGAAGGTATTCGCTCCCCCTTTTTCAGTCAACGCCCTTGAAGGAGACTCCTCATGGATAGGCGGACTTGGTTCAAACAAACTTCATTGGGCGCGGGGGCGATGGGGCTGCCGTGGTTGGCGGGCGGAATGCTTGGCCCCGGGGCGCTGCGGGCCGCCGCGCCCGATAGCCCCGCCGCCGCGGCGGTCGACGGCAAAAAATTGCCACCGCTGAAAATCACCGATATCAAGACGATCCTCACCGCGCCAGCCAAAATCCGGCTGGTGGTCGTGAAGGTGCTGACCAATGAGCCGGGCCTCTACGGACTGGGCTGCGCCACGTTCACGCAGCGGCCGCGCACCGTGGAGACGGCCGTCGAAAAATACCTCAAGCCGTTTCTCGTCGGCAAGAACCCGCTGGCCGTCGAAGATGTCTATCAGTCGTCGTTCGTCAGTTCTTATTGGCGCAACGGCCCGGTGCTGGGCAACGCCATCAGCGGCGTCGATCAGGCGCTGTGGGACATTCTGGGCAAGCGGGCCGGAATGCCCGTCTATCAACTCTTCGGCGGCAAGTGCCGCAAGGCGGTCGATACCTATCGCCACGCCAGCGGCACGACGCTCGAAGAGGTCGAAGATTCGGTGCGGGCGCTGATGGAGCAAGGCCAGCGGCACGTGCGGGCCCAGATCGGGCTGCCGAAGCTGGCGACCTACGGCGCCGGCGGGATCGCCGATCGCTCGAAGCCGCCTAAGCCGTGGGAGCCGGGGCCTTACGTGCGCGCGGTCCCCAAGCTATTCGAGCACCTGCGAAACAAGCTGGGCGACGAGATCGAACTGCTGCACGACGTCCACGAGCGCGTGCCGCCGATTCTGGCGATCCAATTGGCCAAGGACTTGGAGCAGTTCCGGTTGTTCTTTCTCGAAGATCCGTTCAGCCCCGAGGACGTCGGCTATTTCAAGCACTTGCGCGAGCAGACCAGCACCCCGATCGCGATGGGCGAGCTGTTCAACAACCCCAACGAGTTCGTGCCGCTGATCGCCGACCGGCTGATCGATTTTATTCGCATCCACATTTCGCAGATCGGCGGGCTGACGATGGCCCGCAAGGTGGCGACGCTCTGCGAATTCTTCTCCGTGCGGACGGCCTGGCACGGGCCGGGCGACGTGTCGCCGGTCGGGCACGCGGCGAACGTGCATCTCGATCTGGCCACGCCCAACTTCGGCATTCAAGAGGCCCGTAATTTCACGCAGGCCGAGCAAGACGTGTTCCCCGGCTGCCCCGAGTTGAAAGACGGCTATTATTGGATCAACGACCGGCCCGGCTTGGGCATCGATCTGGATGAAGCGCTGGCGGCCAAGTTTCCGATCCGCGACGATCCGAGCTTCGACATGGACTGGGGCGAGTTGCGGCGCACCGACGGGACGATCGTCAAGCCGTGAGGCCGCGGCATGCTTGC
>DATNEC010000351.1:0-8119 GCA_035606815.1 Pirellulales bacterium | reverse complement strand
GAATTGCAGCCTGGGGACGGCCAAAAACCGCGTTCGCTGGGGATTGATGAAAATGGCCGACGGCGTGCATTCGCTACGGCAAGAAAGAGGCGCCCGATGATCCAATGCGACGAAGTTTTCGAGATCCTCACGCGCGGCCCGTTTCCGACCGGAGCGCCGTCCGACGGGATCGTCGAATCGCACCTGACGCATTGCGAGAGCTGCCGGCAATTGGCCGAGGCGCTGCGGCCGGCGGTCGAGCTGTTTCAAGAGGCCGTGGCGCCCGAGGAGAGCCGCAATCTGCCGAGCTACTGGGGCGATTCCGGCTCGAACCTGGCCCCTTGGTTGACGGTCGAAAGGACGGCGACGCGGCGGGCCTCGCGCCGGCCCGCGGCGGCCCCGCAACGCGCGCGAGCAAGGCTGAAGATCCCTGCGGCCTCCTTGCAGCCCGCGGCCCGGTTGGCGGCTGCCGTAGTGCTGGGCATGGCCCTGGCCGGATTGTTGCGCCAGCTTGGCTCGGCCGAGCGCCAACTTGGTCTGCAAGCGCCGTTGGCCGTATCCGACGCCCACGAAGTGCGCTGGCGCTTGGAGGAAGACGGCCGGCAGTGGTTCGATCGGCAAGGGCTGAGCGCGGCTTGCGCAGCGGGCGACCAGGCTCCGAAGTTGGCGGCATCGCGCGGCGGCGAGGCGACGAAAGACGCCATCCAGCTCGCCTGCTGCAGTTCGTGTCATACGGCCGCCGGCGCCGGCCGCAAGTTCTCGGATTCCGCCATGTCGACCGTGGCGAATGCGTGCAAGGCCTGTCATTTGCAGATCGACTAGCGGGCAGCCGCATGCGGGTAGCGGGCAACCCCGTTAGGGCGATGTCGTTGCAATCGCGCAGGCCCCAACAACCCGTCGCCAGGAAAAACGCGCCGCTCGAAGGGATTTTCGTTTACAGCCGCGCTGGT
Source organism: Pirellulales bacterium (assembly GCA_035606815.1). Classification (GTDB taxonomy): domain Bacteria; phylum Planctomycetota; class Planctomycetia; order Pirellulales; family JAICIG01; genus JAICIG01. Next base: position 7,190 of record DATNEC010000351.1, on the reverse strand, counting down.
TCGCATCAGACTGGAAATGAGCTCGCGTCTAGCCCGGCGCGGCAATATCAGCCTAGACTATCCGGAGGATGGGCGAGCCGCCGCGCCTAGGAGCGGCAAAATCCGTCCTGATAGGGCGGTTTGCTTGAAATCGCCGATCCGGCGGATTACGATTTTATCTTTCGGGGCCTCGTTTGCCAGCTAAACGCCCGACGCGCCAGATTCTTGGGAGCCTAAATCCATGCTTCGCAATGCGCCCCTCATGACGTGGGGATTGGTCCTTGCCGCGTCTCTGCCCGCCTTCGGCCAGAGCGACGCTCTCAACGAACTCTATGGCAGCGGAGTGCATGCCTATAACGGCGGCAACTTTGTCGAGGCCTATAACGAACTGACGCGCGCCATCGACAACGGCAGCGAAGACCCGCGAGCCTACTATTTTCGCGGCTTGAGTTATCTCAGGCTTGGTCGCCCGCAAGAGGCCCGAGGCGACTTCGCCCAGGGCGCCAAGCTGGAGATGGCCGACTCCGATCGATTTTACAACGTCAGCAAAGCGTTGGAGCGCGTGCAAGGGCGGCCCAGGCAGTCGTTGGAGCGGTTCCGGGCCGAAGCCCGCTTGGAGGCTTTTCACGACCGCGAGCAAGCCCGCTACCAGCGCTACGAGCGAATTCGCCAGAATGAGCCGAACGTGCTGTTGAAGGCCCCCGCCGAGGAAAAAGACGGGCCAGCGCCAGGCGACGAGCCGGCGGAAGAAATGCCGGCCAAACAACCCCCGGGCGAAGAGCCGGCCGAAATGACCGACGATACGCCGCCTCCGCCGCCGGCCGAGGCCGATCCGTTCGCCGACAAACCGGCGGCCGAAGCTCCCGCCGAAGAAGCTCCCGCCAAAGCAGCGCCGGCCGACCGCGCCGCGGCGGTTCCTGCGAAAAAGGCCCCGGCCGGCAAGCTCAAGGGGTTGTTCGGCTCGCTCACGCGCGGGGCGTTGAAAACGGCGGCCGGCTCCAAAGACCAGCCCGCCGACGCCAAGGCGCCGGAAGGCGCCCCGGCGCCCGCTCCGGCTGCGAAGCCCGCCGATGCCGATCCGTTCGCCAACTAAGCGCGGCGCCGCAAACAGACAACCTGCCAGCGTTTTTCGCCTCGCCGCTTGCGGACTTTTTGTTTTCCGCAGCCGGCGCGGTCCCGCCGACTCGTAATCTCAGCTTTACCATCCTCAGCCGATGAGGTTCTGCCATGATTTGCCGTTTCTCGGGCCGTGAAGCACGCTCTCGCCGGCCCGCTCGGAAGCTCGATATTTTGCTCGCCGGCTTGGCCCTCGCCGCCGCGGTTTCTACAGCGACGGTTTCCCCTGCCGCGGCCGCTCCGCCCGCTCCGGCGGCTCTTTCGCAGCGCGGCTTGCAGGCCGGCGCCACGACGACGCTGACCATCAACGGGAGCGATTTGCTGCCCGAGCCCCGCATTATCCTCGGCGTGCCGATCGCCGCCCAAGCGGTGAAAGACGGCGCCACGGCCAACCAGGTGCAAATTGACGTCACGCTCGACGCCGCCGTGCCGCCCGGCATCTATCAACTGCGCGTGGCGACCGCCCAGGGCATTTCGCCGCCGCTTGCGGTGGGCGTCGATCGCTTGCCGGAAGGGCCGTTCGCCGCCGAGGTCGCCAGCCTGCCGATCGCATTGAACGGCTCGCTCCAAGGCGCCGCCGTGCTGCGGACCTCATTTACGGGTCAGAAAGGGCAGGCGCTGTTGGTCGAAGTCGAAGGTCGGCGATTGGGCGTCGAATTGAATCCGGTGCTGCACTTATTGGACGCGCGAAACGTGCAACTGGCCTGGGGCCAGGCCTCTCAGGCGCTGTCGGGCGATGCGCGGATCGTCGCCACGCTGCCGGCCGACGGCCGCTACACCGTCGAACTGCACGACGCTCTCTATCGCGGTCCGGGGCCGGGCAATTTCCGGCTCAAGATCGGTTCGCTGCCCTATGCCGATCTGGCGTACCCGCTCGCCGTGCGCCGCGGCGCGAAGGTCGCCCTCGAATTCGCCGCTTCGAACTTGCCGGCCGGCGCTCGCGCCGAAACCGCCGAGACGGCGGCCCCCGGCGAAGGGCCGGCGCCGTGGCCGGCCATCGAGTTGCTGAGCGGCGCCCGGCCGCCGCTGATTTACTCCGACCACGACGAGCTGACCGAAACGGCCGCCGCGCCCGGGCAATTGCAGCAAGCCAATCCGCCGATCGGAATCAGCGGCCGTTTGAGCGCCGCGCGCGAAGTCGACCGCTATCAATTGAACGTCACTCCGGGCCAGACGCTGCGGATCGACGTCCTGGCCGCCCGGGTCGGCTCGCCGCTCGACGGCGTGCTGACCGTGCATAATCCGGCCGGCGCCGAACTGGCCCGCAGCGACGATCGGCCGGGCACGACCGATCCGGGGTTGAACTTCAAGATCCCCGCCGGGGTCGAGGCGATCGTCGTCGCAATCAAAGATCTCGAAGGCCGCGGCGGCGAGAACTACGTTTACCGCTTGTCGGCCGTACCGGCCGGCCAGCCCGACTATAGCCTGACCCTGTTTTCCGACCGCGAGCAACTGCCGCAGGGTGGCGCGACGTTGCTGCGCGTGCGGGCCAACCGGGCGGGCTACAACGGGCCGATCAAGCTGTCGATTCCCGGTTTGCCCGCCGGTCTCGCGCTGACGGGCGACGAGATCCCCGCCGGAGCGACCGACGCGCTGGTCTCAATCCTCTCCGGCGGCCAAACGCCGCCGCCCGTGGTGACGACGATCGTCGGCGATAGCACGGCGCCGAACACGTCATTGCGGCGCGTCGCCTCGGCCGGCGAGACGATCGCTTCGAAAGCCCAACCTTGGCTGCGGCATGAAGTGGCCTTGGCCGGCGCGCCTGCCTCGCCGATCGCCGTCGCCTGGGCAGCCGCGGCCGCCGAGCCGAAGCTGCCTCTGGGATCGAGCACGCCGCTTGAAGTGCAAATCTCGCGGGCCGCCGGCGCGGTCGGGCCGGTGCGATTGTCGCTCGTCACGACGCAGATCGCGCCCAAGAAGACGATCAAGGAAAACAACCAGGACAAACAGGTTGACGACGTCGAGCGGACCTTACGGTTGGATTCGACGCCGACGATCGCCGCAGAACAATCGTCGGGCGCGGCCACGGTGCTCGTGCCGGGCGATCTGCCGGCGATTCCTTACGACGTGGCCTTGAAGGCCGAACTGCTTTCGGCCGACGGCAAGAACGTGCTGGCCAGCGCCTTCACCCCGGCCCGGCGACTCGCGACGACGCAGCCCTTCGCCATCGCGATTTCGGGCGAGGCGAAAGTCGAGGCCAAGGCCGGCTCGGGCGAAACGGGTAAGATCTCCGGCACGATTCAGCGGCTCGGCGATTTCAAACAACCATTGACCGTGACGCTCGCCGGCCTGCCGCCCGAGTTGCCGGCGCCCGAGCTGACCTTGTCACCCGAGCAGAACGAGTTTGCCCTGCCGGTCTCGTTTCCCTTCGGATCGCCGCCCGGCGCGTTGGCGAACGTCAAGCTCGTCGCCCTTGGGCGGATCAATCCGAGCACCGTCGTCAAGTCGAACGAAGTGCCCGTCGCGGTCAATGTCGTAGCGGGCGATCCGCCGCCGGCTCTTTATAAGCTGTTCGAGGACGAATCGGCGTTTCTGGCCTTGCTGACGGAAGGCAACGGCCAGGCGTCGTTGGAGACCACCGACCGTTACTCCGGCTCGGCGGCGCTCAAAGTGACGCCCGACCAGAAATTCCGCGCGAAGCTGCCGGGGCTTGGCGTCAAAATCGCCGAGACGCCGGGCGAGGGCGAATATCGCTTTTTGCGGTTCGCCTGGAAGAAGCGGGGCGGCGCGAACATCTTGCTGCAATTGAACGCCAACGGCGCCTTCGGCCCCCTGGCCGGCGCGACGACGCCCGCCTTCCGCTACGAGGCCGGCGGCCCGAACCCCTACAAAGCGGCCGCCATCAAGCTCGACGAAAAACTGCCCGCCGGCTGGGTCGTCGTCACTCGCGACTTGTTCGCCGACTTCGGCGCCTTCTCGCTCGACGGGCTGGCCTTCACGGCCGCCGATGGCGAAGCGGCGCTCTTCGACCAGGTTTACCTGGCGCGCACGGCCGACGACCTGAAGGGTTGCCCAGAGCCGGTCCCGGCCGAGCAGCCGCTGGCCGTGTTCGAGGACCAGGGCGAGTTCGTGACGAATTTGAACCAGGGCGACGGCGCGGCGACGCTCTCGATGGACGATAAGTTTTCGGGGACGGCCAGCGTCAAAGTCACGCCGGGGCAGCGTTTCAACCCGATGCTGCCGGGTTTGGGCGTGAAAATCCGGCAGAACCCTGGTCCTGGCGAATATCGCTTCGTCCAATTCGCCTGGAAGAAGCAAGGCGGCGCGCGGATCTGCCTGCAATTGAACCACGACGGCCAATGGGGGCCCGCCGCCGGCAAGCCCGGCAAGTTCCGCTACGATGCCGGGCCGGCGCCGGACGAAAGCTACGGCGGCGCGTTGCGGGTCGACGCCAAGTTGCCCGCGGCGTTCGTCGTCGTCACGCGCGATCTGTTCGCCGACTTCGGCGAGTTCACGCTCAACGGCTTGGCGCTCAGCCCGGCCGACGGAGAGTTCGCCCTGTTCGACCACATTTACCTGGGCCGCTCGCCGCGCGATTTCGAATTGGCGCGGTAGAATGCCGGGCATGGCGCCCCCGTTCAAGCCGCCGCCGCGGACCCTCTTGCAATTCTTGTTTGCGGCCGCGTTCGCCTCCGCCGCATTGTTGTCCCTGTTGGTCGTCGGCGCGGTTTTGGGCGCCTTCAAACTGTTTTGTTATGTGGCCCTGTTCTTGGCGGGGCTGGCCGCCGCCGCGGCGCTGCTGACCGCGATCGGCCGCTACGTTTTGGGCCCGCTCGATCGCGCGGCGCGGCACTGGATGCGGCCGACGCAATTCACGATGATCGACTTTCTCAGCCTGATCTTCCTGTTTCAATTGCCGATGGCGGCGCTGCGGCCGCTGGGCGGCGAGCGCGGCGACGGCCGCGAACTGGTCTGGCTCTTGCATGTGTTTTGCTGGGTCGTGACCGCCTCGATGTGGGGGCTGAGCGTGCGCACGCTGTCGCGTGCGGGCATCGAGAACACCTGGCATCGCGGCGTGTTTCTGGCCTTCGTCTTGCCGGCGGCCTACTTCGGCTCGATCGCGCTGGTCGTCGCGCTTTGCATTGCCGTCATTGCGATGTGCATGGAAGGCATTCCGTCGACGACCGCCGCGCTGACGATGCTGGCCGTCGTCGCGGGTTTGCTCGCGGCTTTCTTCCTTTCGGCGAAGTTCGTGCGCAAAATGGTGGCGGCCAGCCCGTGGGCCGAGAACTTCGCATCCGAGGAGCCGCGGCCGGCGGCGCCGCACGAGAGTCGAACCGTATGTGGGTCATCCTTCGAGTCGGATATGCGATCGTCGTAGTGGTCTTGGCGATCGCGGCGGTGCGGCTGGCGGCCGCGCTGCTGGCGATTTTCGTCCACGGCCCGGCGGAAGAACCGCGCCGGCGGGGCGGGCGGAGACGGCTCCTCTGGCTCCTGCTGGCGGCCATCGCCGCGTCGTTGGTCGATCTTCAATTCGGCGGGTTTTATTTCTTCACCGATCCGCGCGGCGTGGATTGGAAGTTCGACGGCCACGGCTGGCCGCTGGTCCATCAATACTCGCTGCTGGAGACGGCGGCGCTGTATCGCACCGCGGACGTGGCAAACTATCTCGCCGCGTTGGCGATGAACATGTTGTCGCTGCTCGCCATTTTGGCCGCCGCCGAGTTCGTCGTCGATCGCTGGCTGCTGTGCCGCTGTGGCGCCCCGCCGCCTTCGAAAGAGCCCCCCATCATCGAGGCTGCACCCTCGAAAACGTGGCGCCTCCCCGCGGCGAGCGCCGCGGGCTGGATCGCGGCCCTGGCCGCGGTCGTGTGGCTCGAGCGCTGGTTCGCCGAACCGGTCACCGTGCCGGGCACGGCGATCATGTTCTACACGCCGCTCATCTATCAGAGCGGGTACAGCCGCTGGCCGGTCCTCATCGGTTTGGCCTGCGTGCTGTTTGTCGTCGGTTGGTGGGTCGTCTGCGGCGTCCAGGCGCTGGCCCGGCTGCGAGAAGAAGGGGTGATTTGAAGCAGCGCGACGGAGCACGGGTCGCTGCAATTCGAGCAAGATGACGATGGGCTGAGCCTACAAGTCCGCGAGGCAGCTAAACGAGACAGGTCTTCCGACCCGTTTCTTCGCTCGGAAATTGATCCGTTGATCGAGATCCCGTGCATTTCGGGGTTTGCGCCGCCCCGCCGCTGTCTGAAAGTCCTGGGCTAACGCCGGTTACTGGGGAAAGCAATTTCCGAACGCCACCAGCAGCTTGAGTGGGCCATCGAGCCGAATCTTCCGCCGCAGCAGCGCCCACACGACGTTTTTTTCCTTCCTCAGAAAGCCGATCCAGGTTTGCGAGTCCGCGGTAACGTGCAGATCGGGCTGGCCGACATGTCCCTCTTTGATGCTGATCTTCTGCTGCTGAATCACGACAGTTGCCTGCCGCTGCTCATGGCCGGTGAAGGTGAAGTGGAAGGTGGCATTCAATCCCGCCGACTTGCCTGTCTGGAAGACGTTCGGCATTCCTTTCAGGAAAACCTCGATGGTGTTCGGCCGTAGCGTGTTGCCCACGTGCTTGATCTTTTTGTGGGGAAACCGCTTGGCGACGTGATCCTCAGCGTCGGAATTCCTGGTGACATAAATCGTTTCTTCCTTCTCTTGAAGGGGCCGCACGACTTCTTTGAGATGTGCCTTCCGATCGGTGAGGAACGGTCCAATGACGTCTTCTCCCGCCGGGCAGACCGCCAGGCAGTACGCGGCTTTGTAGTTCGCCCCATAGGACAGGCTCTGCCACATCGAAGCCGACTCTGCATCGCTGACCCGGCCGCGGTAGTCGCGGGCGCTGCTGCTGTCGGCCACCTGCTCGACCCAATCGGTGAAGCCGCCCATGAACTCCCGGTAGTTATGGGTGTAGCAGGCCGAGAAGTTGAAATCTCCTTCCGGCGAGATCGCCCCCACGGGACATGCGGCCACGCACAGCTTGCAATCCAGACAGGGGTTGTAGTCGATCGGCTGGCTAGACTCTGAAACCTCGGCGTCCAACAAGATGGTTCCCAACAGGATGAAATTGCCGAACTTCTCATGGATCACATTGCGGTGAATGCCCATCATTCCTAGCC
>DATNEC010000346.1:0-3617 GCA_035606815.1 Pirellulales bacterium | reverse complement strand
CGCTAGGGCGACACCAGACGAAAGCTACACTAAAATAGCCCATCGAGGCCCCAAGCCGGCCGCCGGGATGGCCCGCGTCGCTGTTGCAGCTTTGAACTTTCTCGCCCAGGAGCCATGCTTATGTCGCTTTTGAAACTCATGCGGGCGCCACTGTTGGCGGCGGCGCTTTCGGTCGCTCCGCTGTTCGCCCAGGACACGGCCAAACCGGCTGCCGAGGCGAAGCAGCCCCAGACGCATATGGTGAAAAAGAGCGAGTTCAAAATCGAAGTCTCGCTCGCCGGCGTCTTCGAAGCGCAGAAGATGACGCCGGTCGCCTTGCCGGTCGAAGCCTGGAAGTCGCTCACCGTGCTGGATGCCGTCGAGCACGGCTCTCGGGTCAAGGCGGGCGACTCGCTGGCGACGCTCGATCTGGAAGGCATCGACGAGGCGATCGCCGAGTTGGAAAACGATCAGAAAGTCGGCGAGCTGTCGTTGAAACTGGCCAAGGCCGAACTCAAAACTCTGGAGGCAATGGCGCCCGTCGATCTGGCCGCGGCCGAGCGCGCCAAGCAAGTCGCCGAAGAGGATCTCCAGCGGTTCTTGGAGCGGCAGCGGCCGTTGAGCGAAAAGAGCGCCAAGTTCTCGCTCAAGTCGTCGGAGCACAACCTGGAGTACCAGGAAGAAGAGTTGAAGCAACTCGAACGCATGTACAAGGCCGACGATCTGACCGAGGACACCGAAGAGATCATCTTGAAGCGGGCCCGCAACGACGTCGACCAGGCCAAGTTCGGCTTGGAGCTGGCGCAGTCGCGCAGCCGCGAGACGCTCGAGACTTCGCTGCCGCGGCAAGAGACCGCCATGAAAGAGGCCGCGCGCCGCGAGATTGCTGCTTTCGAAAAAGCGAAGACCTCGCTGCCGCTGGCCCCCACGAAAGCGAAGTTGAACCTGGAAAAGCTCGAATTGGCCCATCGCCAAGGCGCCGGCCGGCTGGCGAAGCTCAAGGCCGACCGCGAGCGGATGCTCGTCAAGGCGCCGGCCGCGGGGATCGTCTACTACGGCCATTGCGAGCACGGCAAGTGGACGACCGGCAATCTCAACACGACCGAGGGCAAGCTGTCGCACGGCGCCTCGCTGTATCCCAACGTGGCATTTATGACAATCGTCGAGGCCCGGCCGATCTTCGTGCGGGCCTCGGCCGCCGAAAAGGATTTGCAGCATCTGCGCGAAGGCGTGAGCGGCAAGGCCGCGAGCGTCGCTTATCCCGACGTCTCGCTGCCAGCCAAGGTCTCCTCGTTGGCGGCGATCCCGACGGCCGACGGCAAATTCGACGTCAAGATTTCGGTCGAGACGGGAGAACAGGCAAAGGCCCTGATGCCCGGCATGACATGCAACCTGACGCTCGTCGCGTTCGACAAACCCGATGCCATTGTCGTCCCCGCTTCGGCGGTGTTTGCGGACGAAGAGCATTCGGGCAAGCATTACGTCTACCGCGTCGGCGCCGACGGCAGCCATCAGAAGGCCGAGGTCGCCGTCGGCCAGCGAAGCGACAAACAAGTGGAAATCACGCAGGGCCTGCTCGAAGGCGACAAGATTTTGTTGGAGAAGCCGTCGGGCGAATAAGGAGAGAACCGTAGGCTGGAGCGCAGCCCCACCCTGCATTCGACTCGATAATTGGTGGGGCTGCGCCCCAGCCTACTCATCAATTTCGCAGGGACCATGCCATGAAACGCTTGCTCGCTTTCGCCCTGCTCGCCTTGTCTCTTTCGACGGCGGCGAACGCCGACGAGCCGCCTGAAGCGACGAAGCCGCCGCAACTCAGCGGCCCGCGGGCCAAGGATGTCGAACCGCCGGGAGAGGAAGCGATATCCGCGTCGATCCGTCGCGGCGTCGATTTTCTGCTCGGCGACCAGAACAAGGACGGCTCCTGGGGGTCGGCCCGGGGCACCAAGGACTTGAACATTTATGCTCCCGTGCCGGGGGCGCACTTGGGATTCCGCGCGGCGGTCACCGCGCTGTGCGTTTCGGCCTTGATCGAAGTCCATGACGAGCGGCCGGAAGCGGAACAGGCGATCGAACGGGGCGAACGCTGGCTGTTCGAGAACCTGCCCGACGTGCGACGCGCCTCGACCGACACGATGTACAACGTCTGGACGCACGGCTACTCGATCCAAACTTTGCTGCGAATGCTCAAGCGGCGGCCCGGCGACGCCGAGCGGCGGACGAAAATCGCCGAGCTGATCGAGTCGCAGTACGATTATCTCTCGCGATACGAATCGGTCGATGGCGGCTGGGGCTATTACGACTTCCGCTCGCGCACGCAAAAGCCCGGCAGTTCTTCGACCAGCTTCGTCGACGCCACCGTGCTGATCGCCTTCGACGAAGCGAAGCGGGCCGGCTTTCTGCCGCCCGAAAAGCTCACTCAACGGGCGATCGATTCGCTCAAGCGGCAGCGCAAGCCCGATTTCTCGTATGTTTATGGCGAGTACCTGAAATTACAGCCGATGCACCCGGTGAACCGCCCCGGCGGCAGTCTGGGGCGTTCGCAAGCCTGCAACCTGGCGCTGCGGCTGTGGGGCGACGAGCGCGTGACCGACGACGTGCTGAAAACCTGGCTGGAGCGGCTCTTCGCCCGCAATTTGTGGCTCGACATCGGCCGCAAACGGCCGATTCCGCATGAATCGTGGTTTTACGTGGCCGGCTATTTTTTCTATTACGGCCATTACTACGCGGCCTTGTGCCTCGAGGAATTGCCGACCCCCGACCGGCCGCGATATCAGGCCATGCTCGCCGCGTTGCTGTTGCGATTGCAGGAAAAAGACGGTTCCTGGTGGGACTATCCGCTCTACAATTACCATCAGCAGTACGGCACGGCCTTCGCGCTCATGTCCTTGGTCCGCTGCCGGACAAAGTAGCAGGCACACTCCGTGTGCCGTGGCCCGTGTTTGGGGAGGTTGCGGCACGCGGAGCGTGCCTACTACTCTGGGGCGGGAGCGGCGTTTATGGAACAACTCGAAATCCCCGTTCCTCAGCCGCCGCCCCAAATACAATTTGGCCTGAAGAAGATCCTGGCGATTACCACGGGTTTTGCGGTATTGTTCGCCGCGGGATATTGGTTCGGCGTGGCGGGATACGTGGGTTTTTTGGTGATCGCGGCCTTCTGCATAGCCGTCTTTAGCCCACGGATACAACTCGGCCAAAGACTAATAATTTGTTGCGCGATTGCTGTCGTACTCGCCTTGCTTTTGCCTGCATTGCAAGAGCCCAGAACCAGAAGGAGGAACCCGTGCTTCAACAACCTCAAGCAGATCGGCCTCGGTCTGCAGGATTACCACTACGTCTTCAAGTGCTTTCCTCCGGCCTGCATCACCGATGAAAACGGCAAGCCGATGCACAGTTGGCGGGTGTCGATCCTGGGGTTCATCGGGCAAAAGGCGTTGTACGACAGGTATGACTTCAACGAGCCTTGGAATGGCCCGCACAACTCGCTGTTGGCCAAGGAAATGCCATCGGTGTTCCGCTGCCCTAACGACAAGGCGAACCCCGGAACGCTGACCGATTACGTCGCCATCGTAGGGCCGCAGACGATGTGGCAGCCTAATCGTGGCACGACCTTCAAGGAGATCGAAGATGGATCGTCG
>DATNEC010000345.1:0-8566 GCA_035606815.1 Pirellulales bacterium | reverse complement strand
GCCACCGGCACAAGCCAAGCATCGGCCCGCATCGCCAGCGCGCTGAAGCCCGGCTTGACGGCGCCCATTTCGCCGCTGCGCGTGCGCGTGCCTTCGGGAAAGATCAGTACCATCTCGCCGCGCTTCAGTCGCCGCAGCGTTTCTTTGAGCCCTTCGAGGCCCAGCCCGTCGCGATGAATCGGGATGGCATCGAGCGATTGGATCAGCCAGCGGAACGGCGGAAAGCGGAACAGGCTCTGCCGCGCCAAGTAATTCAGCCGCCGGTCGCACGCCAGACCGATCAGCACCGGATCGAAATGGCTCTGGTGGTTCGAGAGCACCAACGCCGCTCCTTCGGCCGGCACGTGCTCGCGGCCCGAGACGCGAATGCGAAACAGAGCCACCGCCAGCAGCCGGCAAACGACGTGCAGAAAACCGTACCACAGGCGTTTGGAAAGCGAACGCTGGGACATGGGGGCGAGAGAGTGGGGAGTTGGGAGCAGTAAGTGGGAGTAGTCAGGAGTGAGGAGTGAGGAGTGAGGCGGCGATTGGGATTCGTCTCCTTGCTCCTCACTCCTTGCTCCTCACTTTACTCACGATCTCTTCCAGACGATCGACGACCTGTTCCGGCTCGAGGCCGTCGGTGAGTACGTGAATGGCATCGGCGGCGGGTCGCAGCGGCCCGACTTCGCGGGCGGCGTCGCGCTCGTCGCGCAGGTTCTGCTGCGCCAGAACGTCCTCGAACGTGGCCGACTCGCCGCGCATTTCCAGATCCAAAAGTCGCCGCCGGGCGCGTTCTCCCGGCGTGGCCGTGAGGAAGATTTTGCATTCGGCCGCGGGAAACGCCACCGTGCCTTGATCGCGTCCCTCGGCGACGACGTTGTCGCGGCCGGCCGCCTGCCGCTGCAGCGAAACCAGATGTTCGCGGACCGCTCCGTTGCTGGCCGCGTAATGGGTGGCGGCGGTGACTTCGGACGTGCGAATTTCGCCCGTTACGTCTTCGCCGTCGAGGAGCACCCGGTCGTCGCCGACCTCGATCTTCAGCCGCCGGGCCAACTCGGCCAATGCCTCGGGCTCGTTCCAATCGAGACCGCGGCGCAGCGCGGCCAGCGCTACGGCGCGATACATCGCGCCGGTATCCAGAAAGCGAAAGCCCAAGCGCCGCGCCAAAGCGCGCGCCGCGCTGCTCTTTCCGGCTCCGGCGGGTCCGTCAATGGCAACGATCATTGTTGTGAATCATGCCCGTGAATGCGCCTTTCGAAAAAGAGGCTGAGCGGATCGTCGACATAGGCGCCAAACGGCGGAATAGGTTGAAACCCATTTTTCTCATAGAGGCGGATCGCTTCCGCTTGATGTATGCCGGTTTCCAATCGTAGGAGGCCGACGCCGCGGGCGCGGGCGTAGTCCGCCAAATGATCGATCAGCAATTTGCCAAAACCCAAGCCACGAAATCGCGGCCGCACATACATCCGCTTGAGCTCCCCGTACTCGCGGCCAAAGAGTTGGATGCCTCCGCAACCCGCGGCGCAATCGGTCTGGCGCAACACGAAGAATGCGACTTTCTCTGCAATCAACTTCTCGACGCTAAAACCGTGGCGGCTTGTACTCGGGTAGAGCGGTTCCAGATGCGTTTCGAGCTCCGTAATCAACTCGATCGCGTCGACGCTGTCCGGGCGTTCGGATGAAATAATAGCTGTCATGCGACGGTCTCGAACCTGTATTACAGTGGCGTTATTCTACTTCGTTGAAATGTCCCGCCGCGAGGTCGCCCATGCTTAGATGACCCAGCGGGCCTCCAACTCGACCCACTCATTTGCGGAAACGTCCACGTGAACGCGGTCCTCGTCGACGGTCAAATCGGCCAGCGTCTGACCCAAGTAATCGGTCTGCCGGGCGCTGGCCAACGGTTTGAAGGCCCGCAATTGCACGCGGCCGGCGCGGCCGGCGGTCTCCAGCATCCGCATGCGGAAACCCGTGACGACGCCCTCCTCGACGAGCGTCTCCCAATGCGTCGCCAAGATATTCTTGGCGTCGATGTGAAACAACCAGCCGGTCGTGCCCGAGGCCGGTTGGACCGCGTTGGGAACGACCACCGCCGGATCGAGCAACTCCATCGCCGCCCCGATCGGCTGCGCCAGCCCGACGCCAATCCCCAGGCGAAAGCGTCGCTCGGTCTCGCCGCGGACGACGAGCAACGTATCGAGCATCCGCGGGCCGACGCGACGATGATACGGCAGTCCGCCGGCGAGGACCGCCGCCCGGCTCTTTTCCGAGCGGATCTCGACGAAGTGCGGCGCCTCGATGTGCTTGGCTTCGGTCAACTGGCTCGTCATGCCGACGCTGCGCCACAACTGGGCGTCTTCATCGCCCCAGGCGAAGCGGACCGCATAGTACGAGTTCCAGGGATCGGCCCGCAGCCCCTCGGCCCCCAACCCCTCGGCCCGTACCCCCTCGGCCCCCAACCCCTCGGCCATGTCAAGTTCGATCTCCAACTCGACGACTCGCGACCCCTTCAAGAGCCGCACGCGCTGCTCGTAACCGGCCAGCCGTCGCCCTTCGAGGTCGAGCAGCCGCCCGCGAGAGACGATTTCGCTCCAGGCCGGGCCGCTGGCGGCGACTTCGATCGAATCGGCGGCCATTACGGAATAGCTGGCGTCGAGATCCGGATCGCGCCAGACATCGCCGGGCTTGGGCCGCGGCGCCGGCAGCCGCAACGCCAACTGCTGCGACATCCGGTTGCCGCGCTGCCCGATCTCGCGAATGGCCCGAATTCCGCCGGTCTCGGGGTGCATGACGACTTCCAACAGCTCGTTGCGCAGCGTCGGATCTTCGACAAGCGGCTTCGAGCGCCGCTTGGCCGGCGACGGCGCGGCCGCGCCATCTCCGGGACCGATCCAGGCGAAGCCCATGGCGGGGACGTCGACGACCGCCTGCTTGCCGCCTTGCGATTCTTGGAAGGCGGCGATCGGTCCCTCGCAATCGGGCGGCAAAGGCAACGCCGAAATATCGACCAGCACGCGGCGCGCAAAACTTTGCGGATTGAGCACGAGCAAACCAGGCCGGCGCCTCGCCGCGGACCGCGCGAGCAATTCCGCCAACTCGCTCGCGGCGGCGAGGCGACCGCTCGCGATGCGTTGGTCCAGTTCGAGATTGGCGCCCGCCGCCCCCGCGGCGTCGATTTCGCACATCAACTGGCTGCCGCCAGGCGCCGAGGGCGGCGTCCGTCGCTGGCCGCCGATCAACTCGACCAACGCATCGAATGTCTGGATCGCTTCGGCTTGCCCGCGCCGCTGATGGTGGCGAAGCAGGTGCGATAGCGGATCGACCTCTTCGCGGATGATCGCCTGCCGCAAGTAAGGCGCGCGGTACAGGTCGGCCTTGAACTTGGTCAATTCGCCGGGCCGAGTGGTATGCCGGAAATAATCGGTCAGCGTGATGAACTTGCCCAACACCGGAGCATAGGCGGCCGAGCGCCGCAGATCGCCGAAGAAGGGGCTGATTTGTCCGGGCCAGTGGGCGAAGACGACCGTCGCCACATGGTCCAGGTCCATCGCTTCGCCCAACTTCCGCGGAAATCCCAAAAAACTTTCCGGCAGGTTCGCATCCAGCGGCAAGCGCTCCAGCGCGTCGATCGCGCTGGCATCGAGCCCCTCCCAGCGACTTTTGGCCTGGCCGGTGCGGGGAAAACGCCCGTCGTCGAGCGTGAGGTGCAAAGCTCCTTCGTAACCGAGACGAGAAAGCACCATCGGGAGCATGGGCGACAAGCCAAACCGCCGGCGACCATAAACAACCGGTTTGAGCGCAAGCGATGCCTGGTAGCTCGCCGCCCCCCGACGCAACTCCGCCAGCACCGCTTCCAGCGGCAACAGCGGCAATTCGCCTTCGGCGTGTTCGCCGCCGACGACCGCCACGCGGCCATGGTCCAGCGCCAATTGGAAAGCCGACAGCGTTTCGGGCTGGGTGGCGGCCAACTGTTCGAGCGCCTGGCCGCAGATCAGCACGTTTTTCGCAACCGAATCGTCCAACTCGCGCCGCAGCCCGGCCCCCAAGGTCGTCGGAGCGGTGAGCACCAGGTCGACCAGATAAGATTCGACCGGGTAGAACCGCTCGCGGGCCTCGGTCAGCACGTCGAAGCAACTGCGCAGCCGGTCGCGGGCCGTGTCCGCATCGCCGCCGACGGCCGCCCTCGCCGCCGCCAGGGTCTCGTTTTTCAGATGGATCTCGTCGACATTGCTCATGTAGCGCATCTGGCGGGTGAGCAGTTCGACCATCAAATAACAAAAGCCGAGGGCCTGGAAATCGGCCGCCAATTCCGGCCCCACGCCGCCGGCGCCGCCGTCGAGTTCGGCCAGGGCCGCGGCCAGCATTTCGTCGCGGCGGTGCATTTTTCGCACGACATGGGCGCCCGCGGCCTGGGCCCGGCTGGTCCATCCGGCCAGCAGCAAGGCTTCGCTGGCCTGCGGCACGACCACCAGCCGCCCGGCAAGCTCTTCGGGGGGGCTGTCGGCCCGAAACCACGTGGGCAACCGTTCGGCGGCGACCAACAGGGCGGGGTGCCATAGCGCCGACCAGGCCGAGAGCAAGCCTTCGGCCTGCTCGCCCTCTTGGTAGACCGGAAAGTCTTCGAGGCTATGGCAGGGTAGAAGAATGATCAGTTCGGAGAACTTCATGGCATCCGCGGGTTCGGTGCGTATACAAGCGTTTTGGGCCAAGTATAATGACTAGTCGGCGTTGCGGCCGAAAATTTTGTTGACAACATGATTTCGAATTCGATAAAGTAACCGTTGAAGAGCACATCCGCCGGTCGAATCGTCCCGTCTTCGGCCGTTCCCCGGTCATCGGCGGCGGATGGAACGGATCGAGAGGTCCGTCAGCAGACAGAGTGTCAGCGGACAGATTAGAGGTATCTGCTCATGGCGAGAAGCGACGCCGTTTGGGGCATCGATATTGGCCAGTGTGCGCTCAAGGCGCTGCGTCTACGGCCCCACGAAGATGAGTCTCGGGTTACGGCCGACGCCTTTGACTACATCGAGTATCCGAAGATTCTCAGCCAGCCCGATGTCGATCCGGCCGAGTTGATCCAAGAAGCGCTCAAGCAGTTTCTCTCGCGCAACAGCGTGCGCGGCGATCGGGTGGTGATCTCGGTTTCCGGTCAGAGCGGCTTGGCGCGGTTCATCAAGCTGCCGCCGGTCGAGTCCAAAAAGATTCCCGACATCGTCAAGTACGAAGCCAAGCAGCAGATTCCTTTCGCGCTGGAAGACGTGGTTTGGGACTTTCAGCAGATGGCCGGCGGAAGCATGGTCGAAGGTTTTGCGATGGAGACCGAGGTCGGTCTGTTCGCCATGAAGCGCGATCAGGTTTTTCGTGCGCTCAAGCCGTTCAACGAAGCCGGCATCGAGGTCGACGTCGTGCAGTTGACCCCCTTGGCCTTGTACAACTTCGTGGCCTTCGATCAGATGCCGCACCTGCCTCCGCCGGACGAATACGATCCGGAGAGCCCGCCGGAATCGGTGGTCTTGATTTCGCTGGGCACCGACACGACCGACTTGGTGGTGACCAACGGTTTCCGCGTCTGGCAGCGCAGCGTGCCGATCGGCGGCAATCATTTCACCAAGGCCCTGACCAAAGAATTGAAGCTGACCTTCGCCTCGGCCGAGCACCTGAAGCGCAACGCCACGCAGGCCGAAGACCCCAAAGCGCTGTTCCAGGCCATGCGGCCGGTGTTCAACGATCTGTTGACCGAGGTGCAGCGCTCGATCGGCTACTTCAGCAACCTCGACCGCCGGGCCAAGATCGGCAAGGCCATCGCCTTGGGCAATGCGATGAAGCTGCCGGGCTTGCAGCGCTACCTGACGCAGAACCTGGGCTTCGAACTGGTCAAGCTCGAATCGTTCCGGGTGATGAGCGGCACGACGGTCGTCGATTCGCCCGTGTTCAAAGACAACATGCCGGCGTTCGGCGTCTGCTACGGCCTGGCGCTGCAAGGCCTGCGCGATACGAAGATCAAGACCAACCTGCTGCCGCGAGAAATCGCCCAGGACCGCATGATCCGGGCCAAGAAGCCGTGGGCGGTCGGGGCCGCCGCGCTCGTCTTGCTGGGTTTCGCCGTCAGCTTCGGCAGCCATTGGCGGGCGGCGAATTCGGTGCGGATGCCCGAATACTTCGAGCCGGCGGTGAAGCAAAGCGAAAATGTGGTCGGCGAGGCGAACCGCTATAAATCGGACTTCGACGCCGCGAAGGGCCAGTACGCCACGACGATCAAGATCGGCGAAGGCTTCGTGCAAAATGTCAGCGGGCGCGACGTCTGGCTGAAGGTGCTCAAGGCCGTCAATCTTTGCCTGCCGCGCAACGCAGGGGAGCGGCCCAAGGAGATCACCGAGCGCAACGAGGTGAATATCGAAGACATGGAGTGCGTGTACTACGAAAAGCTCGAAGACTGGTACGCGACCGTCAAGACCGACTACGAAAAGCAAACGGCCGAGTACGGCGTGGCGGCCCCGCCGCCGGCTGCGGTCCAGGTCCAAGCGCCTGCCACGGGAACTCCGCCCGCCACTGGCACTCCGCCGGCGACTGGCACTCCGCCCGCCACTAGCACTCCGCCGGCGACTGGCACTCCGCCGGCGACTGGCACTCCGCCGGCGACTGGCACTCCGCCGGCGACTGGCACTCCGCCTGCGGCCGACACTGGGCCGAAAGGGCCGGGCTGGGTGTTCCAACTGGTCGGACACCACTACCACAACAAGAAGCTCGATGAGAACCAGGGCGTCGTTTATTTGCAGAAGGCGCTGTTGAAGAACCTGCGGCAAGATGAAATCGAGATCCCGTTGGAACAGCGCCGGCAAGGCGGTCCCGCCGCCTTTCCGGTGAAAAAACTGGGCATCGGCTACCCCGTGGTGCTCGACGCGGGCAACATCGACTACGGCTATAAGCTGACGGTTGAAGATTTCGACGCCGACAAGAAAGAAGACGACAAAAAGGAAAAAGGCGCCCGACGGGGGCCGATGGGTAGGCAGCCGGGGATGGGTATGGATGGCATGGGCGGGCAGGGGGGCGCTGCCGGCGCCGTGCCGACGAAGCCGATCGAGGCGCCTCGGTTCAATTTCATCGTGCAGTTCTGTTGGCAAGCGCCGTCGCCCGATCAAATGGCCAAGATTGCGCAGGAGATTCCCAGTGGCGCGCCGTTTGTCGAAGAGGCGGCCGTCGATGCGGCGGTTGACGAGACCGCCGAAGATGCGGCGGGTGGCGAAGCCGCCGAAATGGAGGAAGGGGCGGAAGACAAGACCGCCGGAGAGAATGGCGCGGAAGAGAATGCAGAAGAAATGGCCGACGAGGCCAAGCCGGCGCCGGCCAAGGACGCCGCCGAAGAACCGGCGGAGAAAGAACCGGCGGACAAGGCGCCCGCAGACGAGGCGCCGGCGAGCGATGAACCCGCCAAGCCGCAGGAATAGTTCGAGCGAATCCATTCGACGCAGTTGCGTCCTCGCAAGGAAATAAGTCATGGACCAAGCCAAAGTCGCCCTGGCGGTAATCAAGAAATATCACTTCTGGATTCTCTCGGTGGTGGTGTTGATCACGGGGACCGCCGTCTGGTTCATGGCTTCCGACAAGCTGGCCAAGGCCTTCGAGGCCGACAAATCGAAAATCGAAACGGCCACCAAGGCGTTGGACCCATTCAATGCGGAGAATCCTCCCAACGCCTTATTCAAGGAAAAGGTCGATAAACTGCACGAGGGCCTGAAGGTGGAGGTCTCCGGCGTTTGGGAAGAGCTGTATGAAAAGCAGGTCCGATTGTTCGTTTGGCCGGATCTGATCGCCGCGGACATCGCGAAGCTCCAGCCCGGCGAGCCGATTCCGCAGCGGTTGCGAGATTTCTACAACAACAACATCGTGCGGGACGAATGGAAGCGCGTTCTCGCGGAAGTCGATCTCCGCCGGCCCGTCGGGGGCGAACCGGAGTTCGGCGGGGCGGCGCAGGGCGGCATGGCCGAAATGGGAATGCCCCTGGGCATGGGAAATCAGTTCGGCGCCGAAGCCCAGGAGATGGAAGGGCTGGTCGTTTGGGACCGCGCCGCCCGCCAGGCCATCATCGACCGCTATTACTCCGACAAGGCCCCTTCCGATCTCAAAGTGCGTCTGACCCAGGAAGATCTCTGGGTCTTCGAGCAATCGCTGGTCGCGGTCGTGCAATTGGTCAACAAGGGGGCGCGCGATCCGGCGGCCGCCACGATCAAGAAAATCGAGGCCCTCGACTTGGCCCAGTGGGCGATCATCGCCGCCAATCAAAGCAGCGCCACGCTGTACAAGCCCGGCAGCGGCCAACGGCCGGGCGGTGGCATGGCCGGCGGTGGCATGGCCGGCGGCGGCATGGCCGGCGGCGGCATGGCCGGCATGGCCGGCGGCGGCATGGCCGGCGGGGAGATGCCGATGCCGATGGGCGCCGACGCGGCGGCGCCACAACCAGGCGGGGCCAGCACCAGCCCGACCGCCGCCACGGCCGAAAGCGCCGCCGCATCGCTCGACGCCGCACTGCTCGACGGCCGCTATATCGACGACCAGGGCAAACCGATGAAAGACGATAAGGCGGGCC
>DATNEC010000343.1:0-9332 GCA_035606815.1 Pirellulales bacterium | reverse complement strand
GGCCCGCGAAGTGCTGCCGGTAGTCCGGCATACGCCGGTGCTGGCGGGCGTTTGCGGCACGGATCCTTTTCGGGTGATGAAGCTGTTCTTGCGCGATGTGGCGCATGCCGGCTTTTCGGGCGTGCAGAACTTTCCCACCGTCGGCCTGTACGACGGCACGTTTCGCGTCAACCTGGAAGAAACCGGGATGGGCTTTGGGCTGGAGGTCGACATGGTCCGCCTAGCCCGCCAGATGGATCTGCTGACGACGCCCTATGCTTTCAACCCGGACGAAGCGCGGGCCATGGCCGAGGCGGGCGCCGACATTCTCATTCCGCACATGGGCCTGACGACGAAAGGCAGCATCGTCGCTTCGACCGCCGCGACCTTGGACGAATCGGTCGATCGCGTGCAAGCCATGCACGACGCCGCCAAGCGCGTACACCCGGAGATTCTGGTGCTTTGCCACGGCGGCCCGATCGCCGAGCCGGCTGACGCGCAGTACATCTTGGATCGCACGGAAGGCGTCGTCGGCTTCTACGGCGCGAGCAGCATGGAGCGCTTGCCCGTCGAACCGGCCATCGCCAACCGCGTGCGCGAGTTCACGTCACTGAAATTCGGACGAGCCAAATAGGGGCTTGCATGCCAACGATTCGCTCAAACCGCCGCACCAGCGCCTTGCGGAACTCACTTGCTCTCATCGCCTGGTTGGCCGCTCCCTGCGTCCCTTGCGCGGCGGAGCCGCTGCTCGTCGAGGTCCGCGAAACGGCAGGCATCGCCCGCTTCGGGTATCCGGTCACCGGGCGGTTCAACGGGCCCGACGATCCGCAAGCGCCGTTCCGATTGCTGCGCGACGGGCGGCCCGTCGCGGCCCAGTTCTCGCGTGTCGGCGAACAGGGGCCAGCCTCGCTGTGGGAGGTCGATTTCAACGTCGATCTCGGGCCGTTCGAGTCGCGCCAGTTGAGCATCGAAAACGTCGCGGCGGCGGAACTTCCAACGCCGCAGGCCCTGACCGTCGCGCGTGATGCGGACAAGCTCCGCGTCTTGCGACCCGGCTTGGAATTTGTACTCCCGGAGAATTCTTTTGATCTGCTGCACTCGGTGAAATCGCCGCAAGAGGACTACCTGCTTCCGAATTCGCCCGGCCTGTTCGTTCGCGATCGCGAGGGAAACACGCTGCGATTCGCCCCGAGCGGGACCGCGGCAGCCTCGGAAATGCAAATCGTCAAGGCGGGTCCGTTGTGCGCCGCGTTGCAGTTCGAGGGCGCGGAAGAAGCGAGCGCCGGCGGGCGCGCGAGATTGCAGGTCCGCCTCGACTTTCCCCGCTCGAAAAGCTGGGTCCGCGTGGAGTGCGAGGTCAAGGACGGAAAGCGCCAAATCGCCGCTCTCGGCGCCGATTTCCATTTGCGTCTATCGCCTACCAAGGCGCGGCCGGTGATCGTCGATTTCGGGGCGCCCAGCAGCGTCTATACGGCGCTAGCGCCCGCGCAACGCGCCGTCTTTCGCGGATCGCCGCGTGTTGGAACCAATGGCGCCGAAGATCGCGTCGCCCGCGCGGCGCCCTGGGATGTCACGCGCGGAGTCGAAGGCAAAATGGCGCCGTATGTGGTCGGTCTCGCGGACGACGCTCGGCCGGTCGAAGGCTGGGCGCACGTAATGGACGAGCAGGTCTGCACCGCGGTCGCCGTCGATCGTTTCGGCCAAGACGGCGTCGACCGGATCGAGATCGCCGCCGACGGCCGCCTGCGCCTGTGGCGCGAGTTCGGCGAAGGCGGCGCCGCCAAGCCGGACCAACCGAAGACGTTCGTTTTTTGGCTGCATTTCGTCCCCTCGCCGCCGCAAATCGGCGCCGTCACCAGCCCGCAGTCGATGCAGTCGCCGCCAGCGGTGCGGATACGTCCTCGCTAATCGGAAGCTCTCACTTAAAGCGCCTGCCACCGACAATTCAAGGAAACTCAGGAATGAATCGAACGAACTGCATTCCAAGCCTCGCAACTGGTTTGACTCTCCTTGCGTCCCTGTTCGCGTCCGCGCTTCAGGCCGACGAGCGGGCATCGCCGCCGAGGGCTTTCATCGACGGCACGGGGCCTGGCTGGCGCGAGCTGGGCGAGGCGGATTTCGTCAACGTCAATTGCGACCCGGACACGTGGAGCTGGCAAGACGGAACGGCGCGTTGCACGGGCCGGCCGGTCGGCGTCATTCGCAGCCGCAAGATTTACGCCAACTTCGAGCTGGTCGCCCAATGGCGGCATTTGCGCAGCGGCGGCAATTCCGGAATCTTCGTTTGGGGAACGCCCGAATCGATTCAAGCGCTGAAGCCCAACATGCTCCCGCAAGGGATCGAAGTCCAGGTGCTCGATCACGGCTATGCCGAGCAGTACGAAAAGAGCACGGGGAAAAAGGCCGATTGGTTCACGACCCACGGCGACGTATTTCCGACCGGAGCGTCGAAAATGAAGCCCTTTCCGCCCGTGGCGCCCGACGGCAAGCGCAGCTTTCCGACGAAGCAGCGCAGCAAGGGCGTCGGCGAATGGAACCACTATTACGTCCGTTGTCTGAACGGCGAGGTTCGCTTGTGGGTCAACGGCGAGGAAGTCTCGGGCGGCGCCGATTGCGAGCCTCGGACCGGCTACCTTTGCCTGGAGTCGGAAGGCTCGCCCGTGGAATTCCGCGGCCTGCGCATCCGCGAACTGCCCTAACAAGCCGCCGCGCACCGGCTTGCCGCCCTCATCGGAACAACCGGCGATGCTGCTCAAGCGGGATCATCCTATCGAAAAAGTTGACCCTCTTGCTCGGGGTGATTACCCTGTAGGCTGCCAGTGGCGAGTCGGCCGTGGTTCGCATCCAATCGGCGCTGCCTTTTCAGCGCGGGGCTGCATTTCGGTGGCTTGGAACAGCGAGGAGCATACATGGTTGCCTTCTTCAGGCGCCGGCCCGCCCGTACTCGGCCGGCTCGCAAACCGCGGTTTTTTTGCCGGAAGCGTTCCCTCGACTCCCGGCTCTCGGCGCCGCGAATCGAATCGCTCGAATCGCGGGAGATGCTCACGACGGTTTACGTCGATAATCAACTCAGTTTGACGGCCGATCGCGATAACAGCGGCGGTCTCTCGCCGGGCGACCAGGTGACGTTCGGCGACGGGCAAAGTTACCAGCAAGCCGACCTGACCTACGATGCCGCCCCCGTCGCCGGTGACGCGGGCGTCGCGTTCAACTCGATCGGCCAGGCCCTTTCCTCGTCGCTCGTGCAGCCGGGCGACACGATGGAAATTGCCGGCGGCACGTATACCGAAAGCGGGCTCACGATTGATCGAAGTCTGACGCTTGAAGGCGAGGGCAACGTGGTGATCGCCGCGCCCCCGAACATCTCGCCTCTGGGCGCCGAACACCTATACGCGCAACCGGGACTTTCCATCATCGACCAGCCCGACCGCGTTGCGATCAAAAATGTAAGCCTCAAGGATTTTCAGGCGAGTTTATCAGATACCGGCGGCGGGACGCTTGACCTCGTCGATGTGAACATGTTGGGCGGAGACGCCGCCATCAGCAACCTCGACAGCCTTGATGTGGTCAGCGACTCGAGCATGCCGCGGACGGTGGTCATCGACATAGTGCGGTACGCCCAGCCGTTTGGGTATGCTCCCGCCGCCGCGCCCCCGGCCAGCGCGCCCGACAACCTTTGGATTGAAGGCATGTCGCCAATCGACTTTAGCGGGGTGAAGAACTTGTTGTTCGCCACGGGAGCCGGGAGCCATGACACGATTAGCGTGTCGCCCTTGCCCGACACGACGGTCACCATTGACGGAGACGATTCGACTCCGCCGGGCGCGCCGGGCAATACGCTGCAATTGCCGACCAATTTCTATCCCGGCTCGAGCTTGACCGCCACAAAAGACGCCACGGGAATTTCTGGAACATGGACGCCAGGCAGCGCTCAGCCGGTGAGCTTCAGACACATCGCGTCTTTGCTGCCCGGCATCGCTACGCAAAATGTGCCGCCGATCACGGGCGCCCAAGGAGCCGACTCCGGCAATCAGGTTGTGGCAAAGTTCAAGGATCTGGCTGCCGACGCGCCGGCCGCCGGTGACACGGCCGAGATCTACTGGGGCGACAACTCGAAGTCGGCCGGCACAATCACTTACGACGCGACGACCGGCGTCTATTCGGTGCTGGGGAGCCATGCCTATTCGCAGGGCGGCAGTTATTCGATCGAAGTTTCTTTGAAGACGCTCAGCGGCATAGTGCTATTACCAGATGCAAGCGCAACCATCACGGACAACACGGTTCCCCATTTGATCCCGGGACGGTTCTGGACCCTGATGCCGAGGGTGGGAGAGAGCACGGGAAGTCAGGGGATCGTCACGTTTGGCGATGGCGTGCATTTGCCGCCAAGCGACTACTCGGCGGAGATAGACTGGGGCGACGGAACCAGTTCCACCGGAACGATCAGTTACGATCCGGGCACATGGACGTTCGAGGTTTCCGGAACTCACGTCTATACCCAGACCGGCGTAGACCAGATCCTCGTAACCGTCGCGCGCAACGGCGTCACGGCCGGCACGCTGACTGCCACGGCCTCCGTCAGCGATCAGCCCCTCGAGGACACGCCCGCAACCTTGACGGGAACGGCCGGAGTCGCCTTGGGAGGGGCGTCGGGAACGAGGGTTGCAACATTTGAGGAACAACAATCCGACACGGCGAACTTTCAGGCCACGATCGATTGGGGAGACGGAGCCACGACCTCGGGGACGGTCGTCGAGAAGGGCGATCTTTCGCCGCCGGTCGTCAACCGCATCAATTGGCAGGTCGACGGTTCGCACACGTATGCACAGCCCGGAAACTACGTGGTCCGCGTCTCGTTGATCGAATATGGCAGCGTGGTCTCCGCCATCGACTCGACCGCCGCAATCACCGCCGCTCCCAACCCATCCGCTCCTAACCAGGCTTTCATCACCAGCATTTACCATAACCTGCTGAATCGAGCCGCCGACTCCGCCGGCATGGCATACTGGTCGGCCCAACTCGACGCCGGTTTCGCTCGCAGTCGGTTCATCACGGACATCGAATCGAGCAACGAATATCGGAACGACGAGGTGCAGTCGCTTTACGAGCAATACTTGCACCGCTCCGCGGACCCAGCGGCGCTCGCGGCGGACAGCCGACTGCTGGCCCACGGCATGACCAATGAGCAATTGGCGACGATCATCATCAGCTCGGACGAGTATTACTCGCTCCAGGGCGGAACGCTCGATGGCTTTCTGAACGCCCTATTTCAGGACACGCTCGGGCGGCCGATCGACGCGATCGCGAAAAATACTTTGGAGGACAACCGGGCCGCTGGCATGACCCGCGCGCAACTGGCGGCAATCATCTTCGGCAGTCACGAGTACCATGCGGACGTCGTAAAGAACATCTACCTTGATCTGCTTGATCGCCCCGCCGATGCGCCTGGCGACGCCTATTGGGCCAATCAACTCGATGGCGGCGCGACGGACGAGCACGTCATGGCGGTTATCGCGGCCTCCAATGAGTACTCTGATCAAACCAGTTAAGCCTCGACGGTCGTGACAATCCCAAGGCCGGCTACGACCGTTTGCAGAGCGCGCCGGCTACGATGCGGCCGGCTTGGGGCACATGTCGTACAGCCGCAGCGTGTTATCGAAGTGGGCGATCGCCAGCCGCATGCCGTCGCGGTGCAAGGCGACGTCGCGCGCGGCCGCGGGCAGCTTGAACTCGAAGAAGGGTTGCGGCGCATCGGGTTTCCAAAACCAGATCGCTCCGCCGGGCCCGCCGCCGCCGACCGCCATGATGAAACCGGCCGGATGGAGAGCCACCGCCCAAGCGACTCCCTGAAAATTCTCCTTCGGACGCAGGACTTGCTTCCGTTCGCCGCTGGCCCAATCGAATAGCGCCACCATGGCGAATCCGATGCCGGCGAAGGCGTTACTGACTTCGGTGATGCCGGAGCAAGCCAGCCACGCGCCGTCGGGGCTGAACGCCATTCCCCGCGCGCCGCCGATGTCGGCCCGAAACGTGCCGTCGTACTTCCACAATACCGCCGCGTCGAACTGCCGCGCGGCGGCCCCCGAGGCGAGATCCCAATCTTTGACGATGCCTTTCAGGTCGCAGCTTGCCAGACGCTGCCCATTGGGATGGAACGCGACGTGGTAGACATGGCTTTCGTGCCCGGCCAGTTCGCGGACCAGTTTGCCGTCGGCGGCGGACCAGAGCCGCACCATCCGATCGTTGCCGCAACTGGCGATCGTCGCGCCGTCGGGGCTGACGGCCACCGCGCGGAGCCAGCCTTTGTGGGCCTCAATGCTGTAGACGGGCGGCTGCATGCCGTCGGCCGCAAAGCGCCAAGCGTTCAACCGGCCGGCATAGTCGCCCGTGGCCAGCAGTTCGCCCGCCGGCTGAAAGGCCATGCCGCGGACCCAGCTTTGGTGACCGGCCAGCGCAACTTTCTGATCGGTCTCGATTTCCCAGCGCACGACAAAGTTGTCTTGGGCGCCTGTGAATATGAACCGGCCTGTCGGATCGATGCGGCAGCCGAACAGCGGGCGGTCATGCTTGAATTCCTTGACCATTCGGATCTGCGCCGGATCGGCGACGGGCGGCGGCGCGGGGGCAGCGGTAGGAGTCGCCGGCGCGGCGGGCGGAGTTTCCGGAGTCGCCGCGGCGGGTTTGGCGGGTTCTTCGGCCATGAGACGTTCCTCTCGCGAGCAGGCAGTACGGCCACCCTCGGCCGTGTATCAAATTCCATCTCCACCCGGCCGAGGGCGGCCGGGCCACATGGCAGCATCAAGCCAACAATTCGCTGATCTCCGAGCCAGCCGGATCGCCGATCGGAATCGGCCGGTTCAGCCCCGGATAATTCGCCGTCGAGTCGACCCCCAGCGCGCCGAGATACGTGTGGAACAAATGCCGGGCGTCGACTTCGCGGTCGGCGACGGCGGTGCCGTTGTCGTTCGTCTTGCCAATCACGGCGCCTGGATGCAACCGGCAGCCGGCCAAGGCCACCGACCAGGCTTTCGACCAGTGATCGCGGCCCAGCAGATGGTTGATCCGCGGCGTGCGGCCGAATTCCGACATCACGATTACCAGCGTGCTTTCGAGCATCCCGCGTTGCGCCAGATCGTCGATCAGCGTCGCGAAGGGCCGGTCGAATTCGCCGAGCTGCTCGATGTGGAAATCGAAGTTCTCGCTGTGCGAATCGTAGTTCGAGTGCGTAACCTTCACGCAGGTCAGGCCCTGCTCCAACAGACGCCGGGCCAGCAGGCAGTGGCGTCCGAAGTCGTGCTTGCCGTAGCGCTCGTGGTCTTGCGGCGGCTCCTTCGAGACGTCGAACACGTCGGCCCGCTCCATCAATTGCAGCGCCTGATCGTAGGAGTAGCTATAAGCCTCGGTTTCGGCCGTGCGGCGACGGGCCGTAAACCGCTGGTTGGCCTTGCGGCGCACTTCGTTGCGCTGCAAGTCTGCGGCTGCCGTCAGGCCGTCGGGCCGCAGCAGGTTGGCCGGCGGCTTGCCGTCGTCGATGGCGACCGAAGCGAACTTCGGCCCCAGAAACGCGGCGTCGGCCTTGTTGACGCCTCCGCCGCCCGGCTGAATGTGAACGTAGCCCGGCAGCGCGCCGTTGGGCGGCGCCACCAGATTGGAAATCACCGAACCGAGCTTCGGATAGTGCTGCACCGGCGTATCGCGCCGGCCCGTCTCCATGAACACGGCGCCTTTGCCGTGATCGTCTTCGGCGGTGTTGATGCTGCGCACGATGCTCAGCCGATGCATCTGCTGCGCGGTGTAGGGGAGCAACTCGCTGATGTGGACGCCCGGCACGCTGGTCGGAATCGCGAGAAACGGCCCGCCCGTATCAGTGTTGGGCTTGGGATCCCAGGTCTCCAGTTGGCTCACTCCGCCAGCCAGGAAGAAAATCAGCACGCGCTTTTGCTGGGCCGCCAATTGGCCGGCCACGGCCGGTTGAATCAAGCCGCTGAGACCGGAAACGTGGGCCAATCCGGCGCCGGCCGATCCGCCCAGCATGCCGGCCAACAGGCTGCGGCGCGAGATGCGATGTTCGACCGAACCGCAAGCATAAGTGCATTTCATGGCGATCGCCTTCAATGATCGATGCCTTCAATGATTGAAACGGAACTCGTCGGATGCCAACAGCCCCCAGATCCATTCCTGCAACGCGGCCGGCCGATCTTGCGCTCGGGCTTGCAAGAACGCCGTCAACTCGGCGACTTCTTCCGCCGCCGGACGCCGAACGAGCGTGCAGAGATACATTTCCTCGGCGACGGCTGGCGGCTCGGCAATGCGCCCCAGGCGGTCGGTCAGGTTGCCCGCTTGCGGCGAGATCCACGAACGCACGACGCCGCCGTTGGACACGAACAGAATCTGTTCCAGCGTGGCCTGAAAATCCTGCTCGGGCTGACCCGATTGTCCGGCGAAGATCGCGACGAACGGCCCCAAATTGCCGGCCAGCTTGTCGTACAACGTCTGTTCGTTCAGCGACGGGCCTAGCGATGCGCGGTAGATGTCGGTCATGCCCGTGGCTTGCAGTGCGGCCAAGGCCAGTTGTTCGGCCGAAAGCGGCTTGAGCCGCGCCACGGCGAAAGCATCGGGCGGAAGCGATTCGACGCCCGGCGGCAGTTCGCTTGCGCGCTGATAGGTCTGGCTCAGCGCAAGCTCGCGGAGAAACGCCTTCACGTCGAATTTCATCGCCGCGAAGCGATCGGCCAGTTGATTCAACAACTCGGGATGCGAAGGCGGATTGCTGGGGTGGTCCATGTCCAGAGGATTGAACAACCCGCGGCCCATCATCAAAGCCCACAGCCGGTTGGCGATGTTGCGACGGAACGAGACGTTTTCGGCGCGGG
Organism: Pirellulales bacterium; assembly: GCA_035606815.1. Taxonomy (GTDB): domain Bacteria; phylum Planctomycetota; class Planctomycetia; order Pirellulales; family JAICIG01; genus JAICIG01. Next base: position 480 of record DATNEC010000343.1, on the reverse strand, counting down.
CCAGCAAACCGGCCAGTTGGCTGCGCCGGCTGTACTTGGGCACCGGACGAATCCCATCGGCCGGAGCCACGGCGTATTCCTGCCCTTTCTCGAACTGCGGCTCTTCAAGCTCTTTTTCGCCGGGCATGTGCGGCCTGGCCGGTTGGTCGGTCGCCCCTTCGACGAACACCGATTTGAAGACCACGTCCCCTTCCGCCTTCTCGGCGACCACGGGCGGTTGGTTCTTGTCCTTGGGAGTAAAGATGAAGCTGCGATTGAAAAAGGCCATTAATCCGTAGTAGTCGGCTTGCAGGTAATGATCGACCAGCGGATGGTCGTGACACTGGGCGCACTGCATGTCGCGGCCGAGCATCAACCGGCCAACGTCGCGCGTGAGCAGATTCGGCTCGGCCTCGCGGTCGAGATAGAAACGGGCCGCCGGCCGAAGATTAGGGTCCGCTCCGTCGGCCGCAAGGATTTCGCGCACGAGCGCATCCCACG
>DATNEC010000342.1:0-2486 GCA_035606815.1 Pirellulales bacterium | reverse complement strand
TGGCGGCAAGTCGCGGAAAAATCGTGGCCCAAGTGCCTCTCCCAAGGATAGAAGCACGCGACCGCCAACGGCCGGCCTGCATGGACGTAAAGGACCGTGGTTCCGTCCTCGCTTCCGCGGGCGTTGTTCGCCCAGCGCATGACGACGAGCGCGCGGGCCGGCTCTTTCGCTTCCGCGTCGGCGAAGACCTGGACGTCGTCAATTACCGCGTCGATCAGCTCGCGAAGCGTCGACGGTTCCTTCGCCGCCTTGTTCTCTACCGCTTTGCCTTCGGCCGCCTTGTCCTCGGCCGCAAGCGGCGAGCCCAACGCCAGGCAGATCCAAATGGCCGGCCACCCCATGATTCGCAAAGCGCTCATCGTCTTACCTTCGATCGGCTTGCGGCGCAAAAACGTTCGCCCAGAGGGCGAAGCTCTCCTAACTCCTGTCTCCTAACTCCTCTCTCTCCCTTCCTACCGCCCACTCCGAACAAGCTGCTCTGCCTGCCACGGAGCGACCAACGGACAATCGGGCGACCAATTGGCCGCCGACACGGCGTCTTTGCCGATCGAGAACAGGCCCTGTGATTTGCTCGCGATCACGCTCCACAGTCGCGCTTCGCCATTCCATGCCGCCAGCAACAGCGTTTCGCCGTCGTCCAGCCACTCCAACGCGCCGACCGATTCGCCCAGCGGTTGCGGTTCGGGCGGCTGCCGCTCGTCGAGCGACCAGACGACGAGCGAACCGCTTTCGCCGCCCGACCAACGGCCCAGGGCAACGGCGAGCCGGTCGCCCCGCGGAGACCAGCGGAGGCAACTGACCGGCGCCGACTGCCGCGGCAACCGGGCCAGTTCGTCGCCCGTCGCCCGATCCCAGACGAGCAAGCTGCCGTCGTCGGCGCCCGCGGCCACGCGGAAGCCGTCGGGAGCGAACGCCACCGAAGCGATCGCCGCGCTGCTGCCTTTGAACGAGGCCAGCAAGCCGCCGGTTTCACAGTCCCAGAGGCGCACGACGCTGTCGGCGTGGCCCGTCGCGAGCAGGCGGCTATCGGGCGAGAATGATGCGCAGTCGATGCGATGCGAGCTCAGATCGAGTCGCCAGCCGCTCTCGGGATGGATCAGCGTCGTCTTGCGACCGGTGCGGGCCTCCAAGTGGTATTTTCCGTTGGGCGCGGCGGACGTCGCCCATAGCATTGATGGGGCGCGCGGAATGGAAGGCGACGGGGAGCGAACGAGCGCCGCCGCGATGGCGTGCGCCGTTTCCGGCGGCGCCCTCACCCCTGTCCTCTCCCGGAGGGAGAGCGGGGCGGCGGAAGCCGGCCCTGTTTCAATCGGAACACTCACGCCCGCCCTCTGCGCGGGAGAGACGGCGGACGGACTGCTACGCGCGGCGGCCTCGTTCGCGGTGGCGTCGAAGAACGCCGGCCCCAAGGGCAGCGCGACCGCCGCTCCGCCGAGCACCAACGCCTTCCATGCTCGCGACGGCCGCAAGGCCGCCTCTCCGCAGAGAATCTGCGTCAGGCGACGTCGCAAGAGCCGCGCTTCGCCCAGCCCGCAGGCCGCCGGAGGCAGCGCGGCCGGCGGCGGCTCGAAGAGAAAATCGACGGTCGCCAGCAGCGCTTCGGCATACAACCGCCGCGGCGCCGACTGATGCGCGAGGGCCCAGGCATCGCAGCACTCCTCCTCGGCGGCCTCGATCTCGCGCCGCGCCAGCCACACGAGCGGATGCCACCAGTACAGCGTTTGCACGACCAATTCCAGCAGGCGGACCCAGCAGTCGCCGCGAGCGTAGTGGGCCAACTCGTGCAGCAGCAGCGCATCGCACGACTCGCCATCCAGACGCCGGGCCAACTCGCCCGGAAACAGCAGCGTGGCGCCGCGGCCCAATCGGCTGCATCCCAAACCCCAGAGCATGGGAGACACGACGCTTTCGACCACCACGACCTTTGGCGCGGACCGCATCCCAGCACGACGAGCGAGCCGAGCCACGCGCGCTTGCAGTTCGGCATCCGGTCGGGCGGACAATTTCAAAAACCCGCGGAAGTTCCAGACCCGCCGCAAGATCCAAACCAGCATCGCCGCACTGCCAACGATCCAGATTATTGCAGCGAAGCGCAGCCAAATGCCCAAGTCGGAAATCGGAACTCGGAGGCCGGAATTCGGAGGTCGGAAGTCTGAAATCGGAGCGGGCTTACGCGGCGCGACGATCGGCGCCGGCTGGAATGCCGCCCGAGAGTCGGAAGCCGTCGGCGCCGGAAGGATGGCGGCCGCTTCGCTCGCGTCTGATTCGGCCACGGCGGCCATCGCGTCGCCTAGCCAGCCGGTGGGCCGCGAGAACCAATCGCCCAGCGAGACTTGAAACACCGGGGGAGCAAGCAGCTTCAAGAGCACCACGATCCACAGCAGGTGGGCGAGCGCCGGCCGCCGCAGGCAGCGCCCGCAGACCAGCGCCGCGACGGACAACAACGCGGCCAGCGATGCGTTGGCAAGACCGATCGTGACAAGCCA
>DATNEC010000340.1:0-4631 GCA_035606815.1 Pirellulales bacterium | reverse complement strand
GGCGGGCGGCAAGGTTTGGGTCGTCGGCCAGTTGGCGGCGAAAAAGTCTCAACGATCCTCGGCTGTTTGCCCCCCGGATATATGACTCACAGCGCCGCGAGGAGGGCGCGCTCGATCAAATGGTCGAAGAAGTCAAGCTCGGCGACGTCGTCTGTGTCGCCTTCTGGAACGGCGCCACGAGGAACGCTCTTCCCGACGATGGTTCGAAGACGACCCGAGCGGATGCACAAAGCGGGCTGGCCGCCGCCGGTTGGAGGTTGCACATCGACTCGGGCGACCCCTGGCGAGGATATCGGATTCCGGCCAATCCGGCGCCGATCGAATGGTCGGAGCTCTCGGTCTTTCCTTCGCTCCAGGTGCTTGACCTGGGAGACCGGCCGCTGACCGACGCCGAGTTGAAGTCGGTAGGCCGATTCGCCGGCTTGCGGGCCTTGCTTTGCCGGCGCGCCAACGTCACCGACGAAGGGCTTGCCGCTGTCGCCCAACTCAAAAACTTGCGAGTCCTTTCGCTGGAAGGAACGCTGATAACCGACGGTGGCTTGCGACATCTTGCCCGCTTAGAGCGACTTGAAGTTCTGGAACTCGATCGCTCCGCCATTCGCGGTCAGGGACTCAAGCATCTCGCGCACTTGTCGCAACTGAAGCTGCTTTCGCTGCGCCATGCGCCCTTGACCGACGACGGCTTGGAGCATCTGGCGCAATTGACGGAACTACAGCGACTTTATTTCTATCACACCAGGGTCACCGACGCGGGATTGGCCAAGTTGCGCCCGCTGAAGAATCTCGAAATCCTGCATCTCGGCGGAACGAGGGTGACCTTCAGCGCTGCGAGCGAATTCGAAAATGACCTGCCGCGATCGCCGATCATTCGCTGACCTTCTTACTTTAATATCCGTCTTTCGTGCCTTCGCTCTTTCGCATTTTCGTGATTCTCCTTGATCGGCATCCGAAACAACGGTTGCCGCGCGACTTCTATATAGTTGCGACCTCTCTCGCTGGTTGTTACCCTGCGGACGATTGCTACCGCTTAAAAAAACTCCGTCCGCCGAGAACTCTCCGCAATGCTCACCGAATCTTCCCGCCAGCAAGATTTTCCGTCGCTCGCCGGCCGCACCTACCTGAACACGGCGGCCGAAGGCGTTCCGCCGCTAGCGGTCCACGAGGCGCTCGATCAATACTTTCGCGACAAGCAACTCGGCATGGACGGCCGCGACGCGCATTTCGCCCAATGGGAGGCCGCTAAGGCGCTCGTCGCCGAGTTCTACGGGCTCTCCGCGGCGGAAATCAGCATCTGCTCGTGCTCGTCGGAGGCTTATAACCTGGCTGCGATGGCGCTCCGGTTGAAGGCGGGCGACGAAGTGGTCATCAACGAGCTTGACTTCCCGGCCGGCGCCACGCCCTGGCTGCAAGCCGATTGCCCGGCGACCGTAAAAGTTTGGCGGGCCAAGCAAGGGGCGCTGCGAGTCGAAGATTTGGTTCCCTTGCTCGGCCCCAAAACGCGGCTAGTCACCGTGTCGCTGGTCAGTTTTTTCAACGGCTTCATGCTCCGGCTGGACGAGGTGGTGGCCGCCGTGCGAAAGCATTCGCCCGCTCTGGTGGCGGTCGATGTGACGCAGGCGCTGGGCCGCATTCCGCTCGATCTGGCGGGCATCGATCTGATCGTGAGCAGCACGCACAAGTGGATTCTGGCATCGCACGGCGGCGGGCTGGTCGGCGTGCCGGCGGCCCGGGCCGCCGCTTGGACCGTGCCGGCCGGCGGTTGGTTCAACCTCGAAGACGCCTTCGGCCCGGCCCGCTTCGAGCGCGCCGTCAGCCGCTCGGGCGCCGCCAGCTTCACCGTCGGCATGCCGAACTTTTCGGCCGTTTACGCGATCCGCGCGGCGCTCGATTACACCCGCGGCGTCGGCGTGGCGGCGATCGACCATGCCGCCCGGCCGCTGGTATTGGCATGTTTGGAGGGACTGTCCCAATTGCCCGTCGAATTGCTCACCCCGAACGAGCCTGAGCACGTCGCCGGCATCCTCGCTTTCCGCCACCCGAAGGCCGAGGATCTGCACCGGCATTTGCATGCCCAAAACATCCACGTAATGAGCCATGCCGGCCGGCTGCGGATCGCACTGCACGGTTACAACACGATGGGCGACGTCGATCGGCTGTTGGCGGAGTTACAGGCCGCGGTGAAAAGTTGCAATTGAGCGCCACCGCTCCGCTATAATGTCCCCATCGTGGGGCTCAGGAAACGGAGCCAGTGCGCCGCCCCGTCTGAGGCCTACCAGTGGAAGTGAACCCGTTTCCTGCGCCGGAAGAAGAACAGGTCGTGCCCCGCAAGCCGTTTCGCCTGACGCCGAAGCGGCTCAGTTGCCTTACATTTCCCGAGACAATGGTGTTGCTTGCCGGCCAAGCCTTTATCTACATACTGGTCGCCCTCCTCTCGCTCACACTCGTGAGTCTGATATTAGCCGGGGCGCCGTTTAACGAGTTGCATGCCACCGTAGGGTCTCTCGTCGGGAACATCGTTCTTGCCGCGGTGACAGTTGGAATCATTCTCGTTGGGCTACGGTGTTACCGGATGGTGCATGCGGAAATGCTGGAACGAAAACAAGAGGTCATCGACGCTCTGATTGCCGTCGGTTTCGGGTACACCGGCCAAGAAGCTTTCAAAGAGGTCTCTGGCGCTGAGAATCTACGGCGCGGTGAACTGCTTGTGCGCGTTCACAACTCGAAGGTCACGATCATCCGCTGCCGGCCAGACGGCACGAAGCTTAGCAGGCCCTATATGTACCTCTTTTCGCTGGTCGACACCGCGAAGATCTTGGAGATGGTCACGTTCCTGGACGCGCATCGCGACTATTTCGTCACGGTCCCGTGTGGCGTTCGCAGACCATCAGGCGGCAGATAAACGGGATAGGTCACCTGTCCGCTTTTCGGGCAGGTGCGCAAAAAGTGGAACCGATACCCAAGCCGCGGCCACGTTGCCCTTTTGGCGCCCGGCGACTACATTGAAATGTGCGGCAGTCCCCCCGACAGCCTCCCGCCCCAAAGTGCCCGCCAATGTCGTGCGTTCCGCTGATTCGACGCTTTGCCTTGACCGCCTGCGTGACGGCCTTGTTTTCGGCCGCCGAAGCTCGGGCCGAAGATGGCGCCGCGGAGGCAAAACCCGCTCCGCACGCCGGCGTCGCCGCCAAATCCGAACTCGTCAAGTTCGAGCTCGACGTGATGCCGATTCTGACCAAGGCCGGCTGCAACGCGGGGGCCTGTCATGGCAAGGCGCGAGGGCAGAACGGTTTTCAACTCTCGCTGCTCGGTTTCGATCCGGAGTTCGACTATGCCAGCCTGGTCAAAGACGCTCGCGGCCGAAGAGTGTTTCCCGCGGCGCCCGAGAATAGCCTGCTGCTGCGCAAGGCCGCGGCCCGCTTGCCGCACGGCGGCGGCGAACGGCTAAAACACGGCGGCGCCGAATATGAAACGGTGCGCCGCTGGATCGAGCAAGGCATGCCGCGGGCGACCAAGCAAGACCCGCAATTGGTGCGGATTGCTCTGGCCCCCGCCGAGCACGTACTGTCCGCCGGCGCCCAAGAACAACTTGCGGTCACGGCCTATTACTCCGACAACTCGACGCGCGACGTCACCGCACTGACGGACTTTCAATCGAGCGAGAGCGCGATTGTGGCGGTCGACGCCCGCGGGTTGGTGAAGGCCGGCATGTTGGTCGGCGACGCGGCGATCATGGCCCGCTACATGGGGCACATCGCCACCTGGAACACGGTCATCCCGCTCGACGACAAGCCCGATCCGAGCGTCTACGCCTCGTTGCCGCGCAAGAATTTCATCGACGGCCTGGTCTGGGAGAAACTCGAAAAACTGGGCATGACCCCCAGCGGGCCGGCCTCCGACGCCGCCTTCCTGCGGCGGGCCCATCTCGACGCCATCGGCCGGCTGCCGACGGCGGAAGAGGTCCGTGCGTTTCTGGCCGATCCTTCGCCCAGCAAGCGCGAGACGCTGGTCGATCGGCTGCTGCAGCGAGAGGAGTATGCCGATTTCTGGGCCAACAAGTGGGCCGACCTGCTGAGGCCCAACGCCTACCGCGTCGGCGTCAAGGCCACCTTCAGCCTCGACGCTTTCCTGCGCGACGTCTTCCGCCGCAACCAGCCTTACGACCAGTTCGTGCGCGATCTGGTCACGGCCCAGGGCAGCACCTGGCGCAATGGCGCGGTCACGTTGTTTCGCGATCGCCGCACGCCCGACGAAATCACCACGACCGTCAGCCAATTGTTTCTGGGGATTCGGCTGGAATGCGCCAAGTGCCACCATCATCCGTTCGAGGTCTGGGGGCAACACGACTTTTACGGGCTGGCCGCCTACTTCGCCCGGATCGGCCACAAGGGCGTCGGCCTTTCGCCGCCGATCTCCGGCAGCGAAGAAATGTTCTTCACCGCCGCCAAGGGTTCGGTGGAGCATCCGCTGACCGGCGAGACCTTGGCGCCCAAGCCGCTGTTCGGCCAGGCGCCCGAGATCAAGCCGGGCGACGACCCGCGCGAGGCGCTCGCCGATTGGATGCTCTCGCCGGAAAACCATTTCTTCGCCGAGGTACAGGCCAACCGCCTGTGGGCCGATTTGATGGGTCGCGGGCT